>JBBRVL010000032.1:0-17852 GCA_038246925.1 Chloroflexia bacterium | reverse complement strand
GTTAGGCAGAGCACGCAGGTATCGCTTCAGTTGCTGGCCTTCGCGGGTGGCAGGCTCGGCACGGCTGGCATCGCGCTCTATATCATCCAGGCGCGCGCCTATGTCCTTCGCTTCTATGTAGCCCAGGGTGATGGGGCCATACCCTGATGGGCGGGTGATAACGTAATCGGGCGCGCCGCACTCGATACGCTTCGGCTCATTGGTGGCCTTTGTGTTGGGGGCCAGAGCTTCGATCAGTTGCTTCAGAGCCGGGCGGTGGGTGTGCTCAGTGGCACGCCCAGCTTGATAATCGCTCTGTATGGCGGCAAGGTAAGTGGCAAAGGTATCAGAGGGAGTAGGCATAGGGACGCGCTCCATTCTATATGGTAGCTATGGTGCGTAAGTGAAAGATAGGGCTGGGTTGGATGTGATTATAGCAAATAGCAGGTTGCGCTGCATATCCGCCGCCTAGAGCGTGAAAACGCGCGCCTCAGAGGAATGATCGTAAAGCATGAGGGTGTAGACATATTCGCGGATTAGCCAGTGGGCAGATCAGGTATTTGATAGGTGTCCAGATTTGATAGGTGTCCAGATTTGATAGGTGTCCAGATTTGATAGGTTGCCTTGCATGGGGTATCCAGAGTAGTAAATAGGACTTATAGGGAATAGGACGGGGTATCCGTCGGCTCATGGGGTATCCATTGGCTCATGGGGGTTCCATCCTTCCAAGAGGGTTCCCGGAGACAAGAGGGTTCCAATACTGTCACCCCTCAGCCACCTTTGCCACGTTCACCTGTTGCCCGCCTTGCGCGGCTATGTTCACCTGGATGGGCACAACCTTTGCTAGCCTGTTTACCCTTGCCAGCGTTTCCAACGCCCTCAGATAGCGCCCCTGAGACCTGGTAAGCCTCTCATCCCAGTATTGCCCCTCCATAAGTGTATGCTCGCCTGCAAGGGCAACCGCGTGACGGCGCTGTACATCCGCGAGGTCAAGCCAACAGGTGATAACCTGATCAATGACCAGCCTCGAGGCCATAGGCGCTTGATCGTAGCCCAGATCGCGCTGCATGGCATCCATTGTGACTAAAATAGACTCACGCAGGAAGTAGCTCGGTCCCAGACTTTCAACCCTTTTCTTTCGGAATTGTCGTGACAGGTTGCCTACGATCTGGGCTATGTCCGGGTGCTTTTCAAAGATCGCGGCCAGCGCGCGTTTGTCCGCTTCACTGGGGTTTGCTTTGTTTGTGCCCTCTATGGCGGCCTGGACTTCGGCAGCTCCCGGCAGTTGTATTGTGAGTTCGGTCTCAGTCGTATCAGCTTTGTTGCTTCCCATGACGTTTGCGCCTCCATTGTCCCTTATGGGTGTGATAACCACCGGCTACAAGGATGCCCTGTACGAGCGTGCTTATGAGCGTGTCAAACTCATCTAGCGCCTGATCCCCCGCTTTTAGCTCGGCACGTCTCGCCTTTTCCCGGCGGCGTTCCTCATCCCTCTGTTCCCGCTCCAACTTTTCCAGGCATGAGATCAAGTGAGCAAGCTCGCCGCCCCCTACGTACTCAGTGCGTACCCGCCTCCCCACGCGCCGCTTACGATAGTAGTAGAAGTTATTGCCGCGTTGCTCTAAACCCATGATTGTGCTACACCTTTCCATTATCCCCGCTTAAAGAGCGAGTTATTTGCGCTCGCCTGATGCCAGTTTGCTACCAACTCTGCATCCGTCGGCTCATGAGTGGCATCCTCACACTCTGAGGGATCGAAGGCTGTATGGTTGCCGTTGCCGTTATTTTCGTCGTGTAACGGTGTAACAGTGTTTACCGTACCTTCAATGGCAGGATGTGTGTGCGCCTCATCCACTGAAGCACGCACACTACCCCCCATGCCTCTCACGGTATGAGGTGTTACACTGTTACACGCATCCTCTTCAGCCAGCATTTCAGGCGTGGGAAGGCCGGTTTTAGCGGGTAACGGTTCGCCAATATCAAGGTCTTTGATATTCTTGGGCTTGCCCTTTTCATCGTTCTTGTTTCGCAGCCAACCGCCTCTTTCGGCAGTTGTAATGCGCCTCGAAGCAGCCATCTTATTGATATTCTCGCTTCCCATGTGCTCCGCTACAGCAGTAACTGTTATATGCTCAACCCCTGCTGCCTTCAACTCTTGCACAGCCGCCACGACTTCGCGCACCTTATTACTGGCGCCATCTGAGACACTTCCCGAATACACATCCTTGACGTGCTCATATACCGTGCGGTAGTCATCGAGAGTAGCCACCAAGCGTCCGTCATCAGATCGCATTCGATGTGTGTGTCGAAGTACGGCCAGCGCTTTCACGAGAGATATGAGGCGGGCAAAGTCCCTAAGCAGCCGAGGCGCTGCCGGTGATCTGCCTATCTCGTGGGCTAGTCTGCCTGCGAACGGCACAATCACGTCCCAGGGCACGGCAGTCTGAAGCAGCGCCTGGTATGCAATGAGTGCGTCTGGTACGTCTGTGCCCCCCTCCATCTCAAGGTGAGCCTGGGCAGTTAGAGCAGCGCGTATTTGCTTCTGATCGTCGGCTACCTCCACTGAGAAGAGGCGGCTGTCAAGTTGGTGCCCCAGCTTGCGGGTCGAAGTCGTGACAAGTACGGTAGGGCCGGGCTTGCTTATTTCCTTGACCGTAAAGTCTCCCGTCTCTTTGTCACGCACAGTCACTTGGTAGTGTAGATAGTGGTCCTGACAGAGGTTGCGGACTGCGCTTGCTGCCGGGCTATCTTCACCGGCGGGCAAGCTATCAGCCTCGCTGAACACAAGCATCCTGTGCTCTAAGGCGGCGTCATCGTAAATAAGCACACTTGGTGAGCCTGCATCGATTACGTGGTACGCATCAGGGGGTAATAGCCTCTGGACGGTCTTGAGGGCGTGGGTCTTGCCTGAACTGGCAGGGCCTATAAGCAGTGTGTGCACTGGCATTGCGCCCTGCCTCATGAGAAGCAGCCTGGAGGTCGCGGCCAGGTATGTCAGCATCGCTGCCCCTATGTCTCCGCCAAAGCCTATATCGCGCACAGCCTGCTCTACCATTGCAAACGGGTCATTGCTATCAAGCACCGACTGAGCTCGCTCGCGTAAGGCTGCCTGCGCGCTATCCTTCGCCTGCCGCGCGCCCTCTTCGTCAGGCTTGGCATCATCCAGGCTTGGCTTTCGTAGCTCGGTAGTAGCAAGGGCCATTAGATTATCAATGCTCTTACCAGTAGCGAAGAAGTCATCCAGCCCCATCTTAGCAGCACCTTCTCCACATGGCAGGTAGATATAAGCCACACGTGCGCCACGTTGCTTCAGGAAGCCCGACAGACGTACCAGCGCTTGATTGACTTCGGGCTTAAGCATGACATCCGAGTCGAAGCAGAGGTATACCTGCCGCCCATCATTACGCGCGCCCTTCAGGGATATTGAGTCCCAATCAGGCAGCGCGGCCTTGCCTCCGTGCTCATTAGTGCCACGCCAGTTCCATGTACCGGCCAATGCTATGCAGCATAGCCCCCGCGAGATCGCTGCATCGGCCTTCTTGACGCCCTCAGTAATAAAGAGCGGCACATTCGGGTCACGCACCTTTTGCTTGATGAAGGGATGTACGTCGACAACCATGTGCGAGCGTGCGGGAAACTCATATTTGGAGGTCTTTCCATCACGCATTCTAGGTGTGTCAGGACGGTGGTGGTAGAGACCAACCTGGCCGGTAACATCCCAAATAGGGATAACCAGGGCAGGCACAAGCTGCTGAGTATTAGAAAAGCCGAGGTCTCTCAGTTCCGACTTGCGCTCAACACTACGATAACCGCGCGCCTCTGCTACCTCTTTGCTGATAGAAGACGCATCTAATTGGGCCATGTGCTGTGGCAGTAATGGGGATGTCATACTGGCTCATCCTCCAGGCTGTGAGGGATGCGATCCAGGGTATCTCTATCAGGGTCTATCTTTAGATAGAAGCCGCTGTCTACAGCGTCCGCAAGGTCCCTCAGGTGCGTTGCTAGTTGCTCTGCGCTTACCCCCGTCTTGGCCTTGACTACTACCGGCCACACAGTATTAGCGTAATCCTCTCCATGATGAGAGAACATGGCCGTATCCTGAAAGCCCTCACTATTTGGGCCTGCCATACTGAGCGGGCCCAGTAAATAAATGCCGACGATGCTACCCCATCCTGGCTTAGAATGTTGTGAAGTCATCGCCGCACCCCCGCACTCATAAAGATTTCGGCAAGGTGATCGCGTAGCCAGTCGGCAGCCGCGTTTATTCGCTGCATTGCCACGAGATCGCCGCCCATGTCCGGGTGATTGCGTAGAGATAGCGCGCGCTTGCCCGCGTCTACAATCTCTTCAGTAACCGCCGGATCAACGTGTGAAGGCAGTTGCACAGAGTAGCGGTAGCGCGGCCCCTCGTGCCGGTGTCTATGGGTGCGGCGGTCAAGCTCGACGCGTATGGCCTGATCCAGCCATTCCTCTGGCGAGGTCTCTCGAAGCACCCACTGTAGGTATCCTATAGGGATGTCATGCAGCGCCCGCCCCTGGTGCTTGCCAAAGGGCATTGTGTTATACTCCCATGAAGGTTGTGCGCTCACCAGTGCCCTCCTCTTTACTAGAAGCCGCCGGTTGCCCCTGTGAAAGATGACCGGCGGTTTCGCTTTGCCCTAGCCACTCTAGCAGGGCCGCTCGTGGTATCCTGATCAGCTTGCCTATCCTCTGGCTTGGTATCTCTCCCGTTCTAACTGCCTCATATGCAGCCGAGCGCCCGATCCGTAAGAAGCGCGCGGCCTCTACGACTGTCAGCACATCCGGTAGGTTATCGCTCTGCATGGCCGGCTTCCTCTAGTTGAGTGTCAAGTGCTTGCTTTTTGCCCGTGACAATATCCCCGCCAGTATCAACATCCTGGTAGGGGAAGGGCAATCCTAGCGCCTGCCGCAACATGATTTCGGCCTGCCAATGGACAGGGCGGCGATGCGACAGGGCTATTTCGAGTAGACGCTGGGAAGTCTCAGCATCCAGGTCCAATTTGAGTCGTGCCATTACTGCCTCCTAGAATATGTGTCTAGGAGTAGTGTAGCGCCAAAGAACAGGATGATAATAGGATGATATTTTTAGGCCGCGAGCGATGTGTCTTCTTGGAGCTCAACCCAGGTGAGGTTGAACTGCTTACACCAAGCTCTTATTTGTCTGTCGTCACAATGGGGCAGAGTTGTCTGATTGCAGAAGTACTGAGCTACATTCTCTTGTGTTGGTCTGTGCCCTTGCCCGCGCAGTGCTTGTAAAGCAGTTACGATTGCCTTCCTGAACTCAGAAGCATCCGTAAAATAGCCTGTACCTTTGGGACGGCCAGCGTAAATACTACCCCTGAGAGGTTGTCCCTCGAATTGCTTCCACCAACGATTTGCACGTCTTACTAAGGTTGTCACAGCCTCATTTGCCGGGTCTTTGCCGGTGATACACCATGCGAGCGGCCCAATGGTATAGAACTCCTCGTGCTCTTCAGGAGGCATAGATAGGGAAACGTTGGTTTCGGTTTCTCCCCGTTCTGCTCGCCCCCCACGCCTAACACCTCCACCCCATGTAGGATTAGGTGTTTTAGCCTTGCTTGCATAAAGCAGACCATGTTTTACCTTTAGTGTACTGGATTGCGGAGTAGCCAGACCGAACATATCAATGGTAACACCAGCAGCTTCTACAGGAATTGACAGCGCCAGAAATGCGTATTCCAGCCCATCAAACACTGCCAGATTGAAAGCGGTAGAAGACTGTGCCGTAAATGACTTAGGCATCAACAGCTTCCAGTTAGGGAAATCATACAGCATGGCCCGTTGGCCGATTGGGAGGGGCCACGTCACCGCCCATGCCAGGGTAGCATTACCGTTTGCAACTCGTTTGTGAGATACCCACTCCTCAGTGCTCTGAATCAACAAAGTCGCACAAAGGTGTCTAGGCCACTTATCCTTGTCAATGAGTATTTGGTATGGATAAGTGAGCAACGGGTGGCATGGCGGACCAGGCTGCACCGTGCAAGTTGAAGGGTCATAGGAATTACATCCTAAGTGTTCGTTCTTCATCGTCATTATAAAAGCCGAAGGCCCGCCCTGGCCGGTGAGATCAGCCAAGAGCGAGCCTTCTAGGTAGTATACGCTTATAGCGGCGGTCACTGATCTCACCAGCGCCGGTCACTTTGCTTGCCTACATTGTAACACCGCGCCATTCTGTGCGTGCCCCTAATCCACTATGCGCCTCGGCAATTTGGTCACAATTTGGTCACAGGGTTGCTAGCAGTGGCTATCATTTGCTATAATAGGGCAACACCATACACCTACCATTACGCACAAAGTATCAGTAATTATCAGGGGATAACACGCCCCTACCAAATCCCTTCTTGGGCACTAGATAGCTACGGACTGCTCGTTGTGTGGTCTCAGGTCTAAAATCAACAGTAGAGGTAGGCCACAACGAGGTTGACTAGCTCACCAGGGCGATTAGCTCAGTTGGTCAGAGCGCTTCGTTTACACCGAAGAAGTCGGGGGTTCGAGCCCCTCATCGCCCACCTTGAAACCTCGGTCCCACCTTACCTTTCACTCTCCTCCGTCTGCCTGTAATCCCTCCTTGTTTTCGGTACCTCGCAAAGGTGCCGCATACTAGTTGTCTACCGCCTCACTTCGTTAGTTTTGCATCCGGCTGGATTTGTCTTGCAAATGTCTCTCAGTGCTCTACCAATCGGGCTGTGAGTCTCGTTGCGTCCTCCAGGTGGCGCATGCTAATCTTCCGCGTGAAGAATCCGAGATGTAAGTGAGGGACGCGAGGCAATGGATTCATCAGATGCTACAACCGCCAAATAGCTCTAATCAAAGTCACAGGGAGTGGTGTCGTTGACAACTTTCCTTTGATTAGGTATATTCTGTAATGGTGTTCCCGAAAAGGCACAGTTTTGTTGCCTGCCCCCTCTAGTTGCAGATCGCGTATAGATCATGTAGAGGCTAGACAGATTGTACGCCGCAGCAGGAACCGCGCAGCCTTTCCAGCGCTCATTTGCCGAGGTAGCTCAGTTGGTAGAGCATGCGACTGAAAATCGCAGGGTCACGTGTTCGAGTCACGTCCTCGGCACCAAGGGTGGTTTTGTTCTAATTCTAGGCACGGAAATGGGGCTTTCATAGGCCCCCCTACCTACTAATGGTCACAAAATGGTCACAAGTTCGCCTTTCACCCGACTGCGTTGGTACACAACCGGAGTAGAAGCAGCACGCCGATAGCTAGAAAAGCAAAGAGCCCGAGGAAAGTGCCGACACACGGACTGCCTACGCCGCATGATTTACAACTACTTGCGTGTGCGCGACAGGTGGGGTGTTGCCTGCGGTCGCTTGCGCGGATTGCCTCGGTTGGTAAGGCGTTATTTCTCTCGGCCCAAACTGGCGAAAGCGCAGGTTCAAGGTACTGTTATCCTGCGCTTTCGGGTTTGAGACCTACTGTGGTGCTGCCCGTGCCTGTCTGTTGCACAGTCCTACCGCATTGCGACCAGACTCTTGAATTGTGCGAGAGGAGTTGCCCACAACCTTTACACTACATGAGATGTTGCCCCCTGTCATTATGTAATGACATAAACGTGCGGCAAATACAACAGGCTATACCAATCGTACGGGAGTATAGCACCCCCGCGTTCGGAAAAGCAATCTAACTACGACGCACCTTCGATCAGGGTGTCGAGACCGTCTGCTGCTGCCCTCTGCTACGGCCCTCTGCATGCAGGCGCTAACATGATTGTAGTGGTCGAGCGTCACTGATACTGTGGCATGGACTAGCATCTGGGCGGCCTCCTTCGGGTGTACTCTGCTTTCCAGAAGGAGCATGGCAACCGTATGTCGAATATCGTGACCTCTTATTCTGGCTTGAGGGGTGGTAATAATAGGTTGATTGTGGACCGCCCCCGAGTAGTTTGTACCGTGGACCTATTTATATAGGTACGTAATTCTGTGTTGCCAAAGCGCCAAGGCTTCTACTGCGAAGAAAGCCAGCAGCAGCAGGGTCAGAGCCTGGCCTCGGCGGCCTCTGACCCACACGTTGCACAGTAGTATGCCGCACCCCAGGGAGACTATGGGCAGGGCAAAGAGCATATAGCGGACGTACAGGTTTAGAGCGAGACCAACAATCGCGAAGAAGTTAATGGAGAGAGTCCAGGCTAGGGCTGCAAGGACAAGGCGGCTTCTGCTGTCGCTTCTGTTACTTAAATCCTCTCCTGCGCCGCTATTCGCAAATCGGTCTTTTTTGATGCTCCTGTCGGCGGTGGCAATAATATTCTTTCTCGACCAGTGGATCAATAGAAATCCGAGTATAGCTCCAAATATTGGCCAGACACGGTAATAAGCCTGTGCCTCCTGCCAGAACCCCCGTAGTCCACCGAGTATCCACTGGCTCCGCGTAGACGCGTAGGTCGGGACCAGCCCCAGGCTCACGTCATTCACCGGACCACTGACCATGACATGCAGCCCCTGGTTTGCAGTCTGACTGTCGTTGTTGCGTGCTATGTCACTCAAGGTGTTCAGGATGTCGCCTGTCCAATTGACGTAGTACACCGTATAGGCCAGCATCATCGCGGCGGCAAGCGCGGCGAAAGCCCATGCTGCCGGCTTCTTGCGTCTCCAGGTAATCCCCCGGGAGGAGACCCACAGTCCGAGCGTGAGAAAATAGGCCAGAAGCAGTAACTGCACCACACCAGAATGGCCGAGAAGCACGACAAACAGAGCAACTAGGAGTAACCACAGGGCAGGCCGACCAGGTTGAAGACTGTCGTATGAACCCACGACAATAGCAAAGACCAATAGAGAGAAGAATTCGGCAAATAGGTTTGGTGTGATACCCCACGAGAACGGAATTATCGACATCGGCAAAATAAGATACAGACCACTTGCCAGCACACCTGCCCTTCCATCCCGCAGAACGCGCCTCGCAATATAGAAGATAAGGAAAGCTCCGAGCGTTGACAGCCCGACGGTAAATAGCATAATAGCCAAGTGTCTCTCACCTACCAACCACTTTATTGGAAGTATAAAGAGATAGACGCCCGGCAAGTAAAAGTTATCGCGGTTGCCCGACTGGACAGAGAACTCCTTAAAAAGCAAACGGCCGGACTCTACCCATTCAAGGCGATGAGCATGAAAGTTTAGGTCTACTACGTTTATCTGAGGGTGGAGTTGGCCCGCGAGGCGTACTATAAAGGCAACGAGCATGACTGTGAGCAGCACTTGGCGCTGCCCGGCTGACCAGTTGGCATGCACTCGGCGCAGCAAAACGCCGCCTAGCCGGGCTACAAGCAACACAAAGAGCAAGCCTCCAAATACAACATGCGCCCAGACCAAATACCACTGGTTGCCGGTGAGCCACAAGCGATCTGTTACAAGCAGCCAGCTTGCCAGCATACCTACCAGTGTTGCGCCTGCAAAGACAGCGCCACCACTCCAACCTAATAATATGAGCGCCAATCCAAAGACAGCCGCGGCGCAGGCTACCGACACAATCAGCTGTATCGGCGGCTCGATAAAATATAGGGCGCCAGCAGCCGGAGTAACCCTTAGTGACGTAGCCACGATACCCAGTTCACGGACGTCGTTAGGTAGAGTGAATGGGCTTACGGTGAGGTGAAGAACAAGCGTACTGTTTGCGACGGCCGAGCGTGGAACCCGGAAAGTGTAGGCCACCACCGCAGGCGGTGGCTGTGCTTGCAGTAGCCGCCGGCCGTTGGCAGTAATCAACAGGGAAGGTCGCGGCTGGTCCCGAGGACGCATACCGTTGAGCTGCACGGTCACATCGAGGTCCTGGCTCCCTATATCTTGTAAGGTAATCGAAGCGTCACCCGTGGTCCAGCGGAAGGAAGCATAGGGGTCGGACTCCATAACTTCAGGCTTGTTAAAGCCATCCAGTAAATCTCCGTCCGTGCCTTTGCCGAACATTATGTCGTAACCTGGTCTTACCTGGTATGAGATAAGCACGGCAAGTAAAGTTAGCACCACGCTCCATATGAGACCCACCAATTGCCTCTTGGAAACAAGGCGCATTACTTTCGAAGCAGCGCTTCGCAGCTCACCTGGCATTAGGAATCTTCACCTCCTTGACTAGAGGGTCTCTGCAAATTACAATAATCTAACCGATTCTATCAAGTGGCCGGAGCATCAAAGTAGCCGCTATCGGTGCAGCCTCACTGCACGTAGTGAGGCCGTGCCACAATGAAGCGGCGTAAGCGTTCAAACGGGGATGGCGTGCGGCGACCTGCTTGATACTGCCGTACTTCCATGTTGACGGTAATCGCCATTTCTGCGCCAGGTTGAGTATCACCATGCAAGAAGACTGACGAAATAGATTGTTCTGCTACCAAGTTGGTAAACTTCTATGAATGCAACCTCAAAGACCCGGCTGTGCAATTTATAGCCAAATCGTCAGGCTACCAGCTTTTGCAGAATTCCGAGGTAAGCCGTTATCTGCGACGCTTACATATATCATCCTTCGGCGGTTTGATTATATCACAGCGTAAAAAGTGTGTTAGCCTGGGTTCGGTTCGTCGGGAGTGCAAATCTCTCCGGTTGCTCTGGGCGCGGGGATTTGTTGCGTTTCTCATCCATGAGATGAAACGCAGGATCGATTGACGCATGCGGCTTGCGGCCCTAGAATCCTCCTCATAGCTGTGCATGCAACTCGGAGCCGGCGCCCTGATGGATAGGGTCTGTGCTGTCACAACATGGTCACACCCTATAAAAAAGGAGCCTGCGTATTCGCGGACAACGGTGCTCATTTCGGCATACGTAGGCACGAAACCTTCCGGGGCTGCACTGAAGTGGAGGGAAGCACACAGTCCGGACCTCGGCGCCATTAATGATTTCACTGAAGATGCGCCCATAGGCTGTGTTCTTGCCGACTCCAAAAGTCCATGTACGTGCAACCTAGCTCGTAACTCCTGGGCGTAGTCACAATAACTGTACATATTCACTAATTCCACGTCGTAACTTCTTACGAAATTGGTTGCAGCAGATTGGCGAGCACTGTGGTATACTTGGTTAAATCGGTTGCTCATACATAGACAGGATACTCCTCGCGCCGCGAGGTGATTCTGTATCGCATTGTATGTGCAATCAGCGGGCGACACCCCGCTTATTATTTTCAAATAGCGGTTTGCCTTCTCACCATAGGAGACGCATTTGGAAGAGGTACTCACAACAGTAGCTCGGGCCGGGCATGAAGATACCTTTCTGGTGCGGCGATTACAGGCAGGGGAGATGGCGGCTTTCGAGGCCCTCTTCGCCAAATACCAGGCGCAAATCTACCGCACCGCGCTCGCCGTGACACGGGATGTCGGCGCCGCGGAAGAAGTTCTCCAGGACTGCTTTTACAAGACGTATATCAATGCAATGAACTTCACCGGCGAAGGGTCGTTAGCGCCCTGGCTGCACCGGGTTGCGGTTAATCTTAGCTGCAACGCCATAAAAAAGAGACGGCTGCGTCTTGAACCGCTCGATGAAGTGGCTGAAGGCTATATTGCCTCGGACCCTTTCCAATCGCCGGAGGCACTGGCCGAGCGTTCGGAGTTGCGTGGATCGATGCGGGAAGCGGTCAATTCGCTGCCGCTCAAGCATCGTCTAGTTATTACCCTGCACTACTTACAGGACTTTTCTCTGCCTGAAATCGCGTACATTCTTGATACTCCAGTCGGTACGGTGAAATCTCGCTTGCACCATGCGCGTAGAGCTTTGCGCTCTCAGTTGGAAGCCCAGGGCGCAAAAGGCTGGGAGAGCGCTTTCGATCCTGCCTGAGCGCACGGTGCGTAGCCGCCTGAGGGTAATCTCCAGAATGGTTCAGCTAGAAGACAGCAGTTCGCTGTCTTCTTCTCGTTTTCCGTGGTGAATTGGAACCTCTATTATGTGCACATTGTAATCTTTATAGACTAAGACTCCGTTACTTATATGGAAACTTGCTATAATAGAAGTAAGCACTTAAGTAACTTGACGCTCAGGCCCCACTTGGCCGCGCAGTCGAACTATAGATGAGGTAAGCATGGCATTACTTGATAATTATGATGATAGAGCAGGCGATGGCCGGACTATTCAGGAGGTTGATGTTCGCGGCCTTGCAAGTCGTCTCGGGGAAAACGTTGAACACGTTATAGTTGGCAAACACCAGGAAGTACAGCAGACATTGATATCCCTGCTCTGCCAGGGTCATATCCTGGTAGAAGACGTGCCTGGCGTTGGAAAAACCATTCTCGCGAAGGCTATTGCGCGCTCGATTGGCTGCACCTTTAAGCGAATTCAGTTCACGCCCGATCTCCTGCCGAGTGACGTATCCGGCGTGTCAATTTACAACCAGAAAAACAGTGAATTCGAGTATCGCGCCGGGCCTATAATGGCGCAGATCGTTCTCGCTGACGAGATCAACCGTGCCACGCCAAAGACGCAATCTGCTCTTCTCGAGGCAATGGAAGAGCGGCAGGTGACGGTGGATGGGGTGACATATCCCCTCCCGAGGCCCTTCATTGTCATGGCTACTCAGAATCCAATTGAATACGAAGGTACGTTCCCGCTGCCGGAGGCCCAACTCGACCGTTTTCTGGTGCGCATCTCACTCGGCTATCCCAACCGTGTGGACGAGATCGAAGTATTGAACAGGCAGGAGCGGTCGCACCCACTCCTTGATCTCCAACAGGTGATTGACGCCTCTGAACTTGTGACTGCACAGCAGGCTGTTCGGAGCGTTCATGTAGACCGGCTTATAAAGGAATATATTGTTTCGCTGGTTGATGCTACGCGCCGTCATGAGGATATTTACCTGGGTGCCAGCCCGCGTGGCTCCCTCGGACTGCAGATTGCTTCGCAGGCACGAGCGGCCATAGGGGGGCGCGACTATGTGATCCCGGACGATGTAAAAGCCCTTGCTGACGCTGTCCTGGCGCACCGACTGATTCTGAACCCTTCGGCTCGTATTCGGAGCGCCGACACACGCTCGGTTATTGCCGAGATCGTACGAAGCACGCTGGTACCGGGCACCGTGCCGGCGCAGCCACGTCGCTAGCCGGAGGATACCTAGTGCTCCCACTCCCCGGCAATGCGAACGCTTACAGGCTGGCGTTCTTCACCCTCATCATTTATATAAGCGCGCTAACCGTCGGCTCGCGTCTATTCTTTTCCCTGGCATATGTGCTGGCTGCGGTGCTCGTTTCGGCCTTTGTCTGGTCTCAGGTTAGCAGGCGGGGCCTCGCCGTCCGCCGGGTCATTCAACCGTCAACCGCTCAGGTTGGGCAGGTGATCCACGAGTCTATCGAAATCAGAAACTTGTCATGGCTCCGCAAGCTGTGGATTGAAGTACGAGATAGATCAACTCTTCCCGGTCACCAGGTCGGCGCGGTGGTCACCCTCCCTGGCAAGAAGGCAAAACGCTGGAATGTTCGCACCCGATGTTTGCGTAGAGGCTTATACAGGCTGGGACCGACCCTCATCCAAACGGGCGATCCATTTGGACTATTCCAGACCAGCAGGCTCTTTGACACGAAAGGCGAGTTGATCGTCTACCCGGCGACAGCACCCCTCAAGTCATTCGGGCTGCCAGCCAGCGATCTGCCAGGCGGAACCCGTACTCAACGAAGGTCGTACCATTCCACACCTAATGCCGCCGGTATTCGGGAGTATCAACCGGGCGACCCGACCAATCGAATCCACTGGCCCATAAGCGCGCGCACTCAAAAGCTGATGGTAAAGGAGTTTGAGCTTGATCCCACCTCCGACCTTTGGCTGGTCCTCGATCTACAGGAAGATGTCCACGTATCGTCGGGTGATATAGGCATCTATGAGCCTGCTGGAGCTGTTGGGCAGCGCGGCGATTTGCGGTCAACAGGACGTACCCTGCCGTTCAGACCGACAACGCTGAGTGAAACGGTTGCTGTACCCCTCGACCCGAGCACCGAGGAATATTCTGTGGCTGTCACCGCCTCTCTTGCATCCTATTTTTTGGAGCAAGGCAAGTCGGTTGGCCTGATAGCCTGGGGCCAACACAAGGTGACTTTGCCTGCTGACAGGGGTGGCCGCCAGCTTGTAAAGATTCTACGCGCACTCGCTGTTCTTCGGGCCGAGGGCACCGTTGGCCTCAGCGAATTACTGACCGCCGAGAGCCGCCACTTCAGCAGACAGGACACTATCGTAGTGGTTACACCGTCACTGGATGATAGCTGGGTGGCCGCGCTCCAGGTACAAATCTATAAGGGGATCACCAGTGTCGCCGTTCTTGTTGAACCGGCAACTTTCGGCGGTGAGGGCAATCCGCTCCTGATCATAAGTGCCCTATCGGCAATAAACGTACCTAGCTACCTCGTCAAACGCGATGACTCGATTGACGCGGCACTCGGACAAGAATACGGCCAATTCGCCTCACGAAACTTAAGGTAACCTCACGGCGTTAATACCTGTGGGGGTAATTGCTTCGCTGAAACTCATCCATGCGTTTGGTGCTGGCTGTCCCATCCGGTATACTTAATATACACGTAAGCTGACCATCGTTTACCCACCCAGGCCGCAATACGGCCTAATATGATAGCTCGTCATTATGCCTAAACTTCTTCGCATCCAGGAAGGCTGGCTCACCGTTGGCCTCCTGGCTTTACTTCTTTTCAGCGTAACGCTTTCTGTTCAGCACGCGCAGTGGTCAGACGGCCTCTCGATCCTGACGCCTATTACCTTGATTGGCTTGCTGACCGGAGTGGTGCTGGCTAAGGTTAATAGAGTTCCACGGTTCCTGTTGGACTTGATCGGTCTTGAGATTGGCTTGATCACTGTGCTGATAGCAGTCGCCGGTATCATGCGAGACCCGCGCCTCAGCACGATACAGGAGCGCGTACAGGACCTACTGACACGCACCTCGACCTGGATAGGCGTTGCGGTACGTCAAGAGATGAGTGATGATCTTATAGTTTTCATCCTATCGCTGGCAATTGTGGCCTGGGTCCTGGCCTACAGCAGCGCTTATTTTGTCTTCCGCTCGCGGCAGCTCTGGTGGGCGCTAGTGCCTAATGGCGTTGCGCTCTTGATAAACCTGTCATATTCGATAGTCAATATCAACGGTTATATTGTAGTCTTTATGTTCAGCGCGCTACTGCTCATGATCCGCTTCAACCTCCTGACGAAAGAAGAGCGATGGCAGCGTGAGAGGGTGAATTATTCGCCTGGCCTCACCTGGGCATTCCTCTGGACAGGTAGCTCGGTATCGATTGCACTTGCGCTTTCCATGTGGTTTGTGCCTGCAACATCGGTGAATACCACCCTCAACGGGATGTGGGAGCAGGTGAACCAGCCCTGGGTCGATTTCCAGACGAGCATGAGCCGTCTCTGGTCTCAATTGCCGGGAAATGCCTCGGTAGGAGGGTATTCCTCTTTTAGCAAGTCCTTTACTATGGGCGGTGCGCTAAGCCTCTCCGACTCTGTCGCTTTACTTGTCCGGTCTAAAGAAGGACTCTATCTGCGCGCCACGACCTACGACCAGTACAACGGAATAGGCTGGGAAAACAGATCGGAAGACACATTTCACGTGCCAAACTTAAGCCCTCGACTGCATCTCAATTCAGACCAGCCTTTGGGCTCACCAGACCTGGCACGCACAGAGGTAACATACACCGTTCAGGTCGCCAACCCGAAGAAGGACATCCTGTTTACATCGTTGCGTCCTGTCAGCCTGTCTACGTCGAGTAGGCTTGAGGTTTCATGGCGTGATATCCACGAAGTTTACGATATCGACACCCTTTATAGCCAGGGAGGTAACACGAACTTGCTGCCCCTTGAGTTACGCTCAATTGTTGTGCTTCTTCGCGAGGCCCAGCGCGAATTACGTGAGCAATTAGCGCCAGAGTCGGTGCTCAATGGTCAGGCGCTCTTAGATAGTAGCACAAATGGCCCCCTTATCAGGCAAGAGATCGATGCACTGTCGAAGCGCGGTCTAGACGTGACCCTCGATGTTGCCAGCGCCCCTGACTTCAGTATTCGCTTGATCGCATCAGGTCAGGTTCCGGTTTATGATGATATTTCGGCTGTGAGGTCGGTGAACCCCGTCCCTAAGAACGAACGCTACACCGCTGTATCGTCCATTTCGCGCGCCACCGCAGCCGAATTGCAAAATGCCTCGACCAACTATGACGAGTGGCTAACACGATACATGGCTCTGCCCGCAGGCATTTCACCTGCTATCAGCGACGAGGCGGCAAGGGTTGTTAATGAAGCAGAGGCTATAAACCCATATGACGAGGCTCGCGCTATCGAGGCCTATTTACGCACCTACACATATAGCACTGATATCCCAACGCCGCCGGCGGGCACCGATCCTGTTGAATGGTTCCTCTTTCAGAACAAGGAAGGTTACTGCACCTATTATGCCTCCTCGATGGTCGTGATGCTCCGTACTCTTGGTGTTCCTGCCAGGCTGGCAACCGGCTACGCACCGGGAAATTACAACAGCTCAGTGGGCCAGTATGTCGTAACTGAGGCCCGCGCTCACGCCTGGCCTGAGGTCTACTTCCCGGAATATGGATGGATAAACTTCGAGCCGACCCCCTCGGAAGCGGTTGTCACACGCGAGACGGCTGAAAGTTCGATTTTGCTGGAGCCGACGCCTGAGGCTACACCAGAAACCGAAGCCACGCCTCTGGACGACCAAGAAGCTCGCAACCTTGCTGAGAAGCAGGCACAAGAGCAAGCAGCAGCCGCGGCCGCGAGCCGGTCAGTCGGTGGACCGGGCGGGGCTATCGGTGGCGGATTGTTGGCGCTTTTGGTAGTGGGTCTCGCGGCGCTCTTGTTCCTTCCCTTCAGCCCACTCCGCAGGAAGGCCCCCGCGACCGCCGTGGCATATTACGGCAGGATGCTGCGCTGGGCGCGGTTGGTGAGGCTCGGTCCTTCCGCACACCAGACGCCCTTCGAATTCAGCGAGGCATTATCCAGAGAGATAAGAGGAACTTCGCTATTTACCCGCGCTATAGCCAGAGCTTACGTGCGCGAGCGATTCGGCGGACGACCTCTCGGCGCAGCCGAAAGAGCGACGCTGAGCAGGTCATGGGATTCGTTGCGTAAGCGCCTGTGGCGACGTGTCCCTGTGCAGCAGGTTCGGCGCGTAAGGCGCAGGCGCTAATCTGCATGCCGGGTCGAGCCAGTATCCTTAATCTGGTTCAGCAGACCTACGACGTTAAGGCATTATTCATCTGGATACGGTTGACTGACCTCAACGTGGGTGGTAAGATTCCGGCGTAGACCTCCGCTTGCCGGAGCCTACACTGTTATGTGAATAGATACTCACCAGGCGCAGACAAGATTAGGTAGCTAACCCCTATGGCACAAGGCGCCTCGGCTCTTCCTAAAGCCCCTACAACTGCACGCAGAGCTTCGCCCCCCGGCGCGGCTAATCCTGACCTCCCCGTGGTTCGCGCTAGACGTGACCCTGTCGATGTCATCTGGAATCTGCTTTGCTCGATCAGATTCGCCGTTGTCTTGAATGTCTCGTTGGCGGTGGCTGCGATGCTGGGAACAGTTGTAACCCAGATGCCTCCTGGCATCCAGAACTTCGATGCGGAACTTCAACGCTTCCTGAATGATGCCCGCACCGCTTATGGTCCGCTTGCCGATCTCCTTTATTGGGCGGGGTTCTATGACTTGTACAACTCGCTCTGGTTCAGGATGCTCGTGGTTGTCGTTGTCTTCGGCATAGTCGCCTGTACGCTCAATCGTTGGCAGCCTATTATGCGCCAGATAGGCAAACCGACAGTGCGGGTCAGCGACTCATTTCTTGGTGGATTGACGGAGAAGGCACAATTTCGCGCCGTGCCCCTGTCCCCAGAGGCAGCGCAGGAGGTTCTCGTACGGGCGCT
>JBBRVL010000031.1:0-17895 GCA_038246925.1 Chloroflexia bacterium | reverse complement strand
CGAGAGGGTGGTAGAGCCGCGCAAGATAACTCTTAGAGAGCAGGCAACCTACCTCGTGGCATATTGCCACCTCAAGCACGAAGAGCGCACCTTCAGACTCGACCGTATAATGGAGCTGACGATAGAAGCTGTGGCCGGTTAGCCTGTCAGTATCATAAGGCACAGGGCGGTACCGATAAATAGAAGAGGTGTGGAGATATTGCATTCTCCACACCTCTTCTTCATTTAAGCTACACTCGCCAGTTTTACAGGTACTCTTGCAGGTCCTCGCACAGCTTCTCGATGGTGTCGCGCCGAAGTTCGTACATTACGCGGTTGTCCTGGTTGATCTCCTTGATGAGGCCGGCGTCGCGGAGCACGCGCATGTGGCGGGAGATGGAGGATGGGGTGATGCCGCACTTGGCCGCGAGGCGTGAGCCGTAGTATTCCTTGTCCTTGGCTATGGCCCGCAGGATGGTCATGCGGGTGGGGTCTTCCATCGCTTTTGCGACCGCCACGATGCGGCGTTGGACGTGGGCCATGGCGTTACGGTGCTCATCGGAGGTGAGAGCGTCGTAGATGATAACCATCTGGCCGTAGCCGTAGAGGATCATGGAGGACATGTTGAGGAAGAGGGAAGGCACGAGCAGCACCTTCTCGAGCGGGTAGCCTTCGGGAAACTCGCGGGGCATGGCGCGGTTGGCAAGGAAGCGCTCCTGCACGGCGGAGAGCCGGTCGGGGCCGAGCGACTGCGTTCTTTCGCGCACGCTCTCTTCCCATCGTGGTTTGAGCCTGGTCACCTGGTCGCGGTAGACGTTCTGCCAGTAGGTGCGGAGAAGTCGTACAAGACGGGTGCGTGTCGCGTCGGCCTCTGTAGCCAGAATCTGCAAAGCCTGCCGCCAACCCTGGTCGTGGATGCGGTGTTCGCCACCGTACAGCTTCAAGAGGGCCGCCAGCAGCCTGAGGGGGTGAGAGGCCATACTGGCGATTTCGGAAGGCGCCATGACACGCCCGGTTGCGTAGAAGATGAAGTCTTCGGGCGTCATCGTCTCCAGGTAGCGAAAGAAGCCTTCTACGTCGTAGTGATCAGGGAAATCGACCGCAAGCTCAACCAGCCTGTTCTCGAACATACCGTAGAAGTAGTCGGCTTCCTCACGCATCGCGGGCGAGAGGTCGCGCTTTACTTCGGCGGCCCACTGCTCGTGACGCTCACCAGGGTGGCTCATCGTGCTCAATGAGATAAAGAGATCGTACAGGGGCGATATAAGGAAATTGACCGCAGGGGCCGACGAAGGTGCGTCCGGGGCAACAAGCAGGGGCATGGCATTAACTCCTTATTTAGAAGGGTTGAGCAGTTCTTTTCCAGGTTGTCAAGCAACAGGTCGGCGGCTACTCTGTGAAGAGTGAAGCAAGTTCGCAATGCCTAGTTAGCCAACTGAGCAACTATACCTTAAGAATTATGAGATGTCAATAGATTATTAGGTCGGTTTTGGGAATTGGAATTAAGAGCCTATCAACCGCAAACATAAATTATCTTGAACTTTGGAAGCGTTCGTGAACAACCGCCCAGGGTTGTGCTGTCCAAGATGCTTTTTCCTAATGACTCATGTACGTATCGGTCTCAAGGGCGAGTATCACTTAGATGCAACTTCTCAGGCAACATATCGTGCAGACTTGATGGGTCATATGAAAACTCAATGGCAGCACCCTCACTTATGAGAGAGCCATCGAAGGTAATAGCGGTAACCTCCGTTGTCTTGCCGCTCGACTTTTTCACCGTTAGAGGCGTACCGTCGAGCCAGATAACAGCCCCGTTCTGATAGTCGGGGAACTTAGCGCCGTGCGCTGTCACCCGCCAATACCTATCTACCTTAACTTGCTTTCCCTCGATTTCAAATTCCGTCCAGGTTGGCAGTCTTACCTCTTCGATCTCGTAGCCGATGAGGTTATGGAAGCACGTGGGCAGCGTGTTGCTCCCTTTTGCTACCACCTTGCCTTTCCGCGAATAGAGGTCGTTGTATAGTGAGGCTTCTTTTAGGCAGGCCGCCTCTGTTGGATTGGAGGTTGCCTGACCAACAATTGTTGGCCTAGCCTGACGATTGCCGATGAAGTGCAGCTTTTCCGGTAATTCCTCGCATGAATCTGACCCTGACTCACGCGGTGGGAAGTGCTGGGCGCAAGCAGTAATCGAGGCGCCCTCGCGCAGGATTGTAGGATCGAAAATTACGGCCACAAGACCTACGACCCTCTCAAAAGTGTTCAGCGTAGTATCGCCAATTCGCACACTCCAGGGACCAACCTGGGTGTAGCCGCCAGAATAGGAGCGATAATGCCCGTAAACTGTGAGGCGCCATACCTTATCGACGGCGACCTGAGTGCCATTTGCCTCAAAGGAAGTAGGCTCAGATAAAGAGATCTCTTCAAGTTTGTAAGCAGGGTGATCCGGCATACAACTTGAGTATGTGTGTTCACTCTGTGCTATAACCTTCCCTTCGCTATTCCACAGGAGGTCGTTCTCATATATGCGCCTGGCAACTGCGGGGTCTAAGTCTATGTAAGGGGTAGGCGTGTTCAGGACTGTGACAAGCCTCTTCTGTTCGGGGCGGCCCTCATCGAAATGCACCTTCATCGGCACATCTAAGCGCCTACCGTCGTTGTCGCTTATCTTATACGTGAGGCCGATAGTGGAGCCTTCATATATATGGTCCGTATAAAAATAGATCAGGGATACTTCAGTATCGCCATTCGTCTGAAGCCGGTAGCCTTCCAAGTGAGTGTCAGCCTGGATGCCCGTCGGCTGTGCGCCTTTCAGGAAAGGTCCACCGTATACTGTTACTCGCCAATATCTGTCCACAGTAGGATTGGAACCGCCACCCAAATAGAAGCTGACGTAGCCGGGAAGCAACACCTCTTCGATGCGATAGCCTCTGGGACCGTTGTAGCAGGCAGGAACCACGCTCTCACCCTGGGCGATGACAGCTCCTGGGAGTCGGTACAGTAGATTGTACAGTTCGGTGAGACGCTGCTCCTGCTTATCATCAGGTTCCAAGTACGACGCGCTCGCCAGTCTCTCCAAAGGCTCCCAACCTGCGGGCATGGCGGTTGGGGTGGGCGGTATAGGAGTGAAAGTGGGCGTTGCAGAGAGGGATATTGAGGTCAACTCTGCCTGTTCTGCTGCCGCCGTCTGCACGGGGTCGGGCAGGAGCGGCCCGGTGGGTATAGGTTGGCTAAGGCCGGTGGAAAGAGGAGGCGGGAAGTCCTGTTGCGGCGGTTGCGCGGCGCGAGTAGAGAGAGCAGCAGCCACGAGCACCAGTACCACCGCAACTGATGCAGTCACGATAATCAAGACTGGTGCCCATTGACGCTGTTCTTTGTTCATCTTTTCCTTCTACATAGCAATTATACTCTGGTGTTGAAGAAACAGCGGGCGAGTCCATGTTTCAGGTTGGCTCACACTCGTATCCCGCAAACTTCTTTGCCGCAAGTAAGCCAAGCCAGGCACGATTTGTTGGTGTAAGGTATCTATCGCTAAGGCTCTAATACCCCGTCAGTCTGACCTTCGATGGCGATGCGCACCTCTTGCACTGCGGGGAACTGCTTCAGGGTACGCGTGATCTGCTCGCGTATTAGCAGTACTCGCGCTGAACCGCCGCCGTATGCTCGTAGCTCCTTCGAGAAGTCGGCGGTAGCCACACCATCTCTGATCGTCAGGCCTAGTAGCCGTACGCGCGGTCCCCAGTCGGGCTGCCTGCCTGGGTATTCGAGCACTTCCTTCGGAGTAGGCAGAGCGGTTATATACCCTGGTAGGTTCAGGCCTGATGGCCCCCATAGCAGCTCTTCAAGAGCAGCAGCGCCCACGCTTGCGGTCCTGGGTATGCGCCGCTGTTGGGTCTCGAATACCTGGTCGCCGTCGAAGCCTATTATCCAGTAGAGGCTGACAATCTGCGCTTCTGGGTCATCGAATTTCATTATGGTCAGGTTGCGGCGTGCGATTGTCCGGCCTGTCGCATTGCGTATTTCGAGCGTCGCGGGCTGGGTGGGCGGCGTGGGTGGTCTTCCTTCTGAGAGCCAATCGAGGCTGTCTATCAGCACACCTTGCCCGTCTTCACCTTTGAGGGTAGTAAAGGTATGTGTTAGCTCGGTGCCGTCCTGCCAGCGTAGCACCGCCGTTACCTGCTCACCCGGTTGGCCGACCCGCGCCAAGATGTGGAGAGGCAATATCGCTCGCGCTCCCTCGGCGGGTATATCGATTCCGGGTGTGGCAGGAGTCGGTATGGGCTGAGGTTGTATCGTACTCATGGCGTCCGCACCAATGTTGGCGCGCTCGACCTGCCATTCCTGAGGGTTAGCCGGGTCGTAGGATAGTACTGCACGCTCGAACGCCTGGATGGTGATCTCTCGCCGCTGGCCGTTCTTTATCACTATCGCGCTTGATGTGCCTGTAACCGGCAGACCCACATCGTGCAGCCAACCGCCTGGGAAGAGGGTCGTATTGTTGATGTAGTTCCAAAAGTAAAGAGGCACTAAATAGCCGGGGGCAATCCGCAAGAAGGAGTCATATGGCACGAACCTGCCAGCTGTCACACTCATTGTTCCGCCTATGAAGCTGGGCGGCGGATTTGTGCGGCGTTGCGGGGCGGCTGCTTGCTGCAGGTTGGCGTATGTGAGATTAGTTGAGCTAACCGAGTGATTGGGGTCGCGCTGCATAAGCTCGGAGGTGAGCAGGCCGTAAGAGAAGGCCCACTGAGGATCTACGATGCGGGCGCGGTGGTCCTCTATGCGGCCCTTCTCGAAATATTGTGCCGGGAGGCCCTCGATTTGCATCATGTCGCTGATGGGGTGGCCGAGTACGCGTATACCCTGGTGGCGATTGTAGTAGTCACTGAAAGGCGCGGCTACTTGATACGTCTGCGCGACAGCGTTACCGCTCTGCACAGGCAGGAGTGTCGTTGCTAAAGCTATAACGGCAAGTAATTGCAGGGAGACCAATCTTGTTCTCGGCACAGCTATCTCCTGTTTGTCACCTATAAGATCCATCCTCTCACTATTATAACGTTGGGCGCCATCTCTGGTGTCATGCAAGAGTGGCGAAATCCTATGATGTAGGGGCGGACCCACGTGTCCGCCCTGTCTCTTACCACGATCTTCACGGCTAACGAACAGGGCGTACACACGGGTCCGCCCCTACGATAGTGCATCTTTTCCTTTGGTCACGCCCTGTCATGCCTCTCCACCGACGTATGCATCGGCCTCGATCTCGACCAGCATCTCGGGCGAAATCAGGCGGCTTACTTCTACCATCGTTGAAGCAGGGCGAATGTCTGAGAAGAACTCACCGTGTGCCTTGCCAACCGCTTCCCAGTCGTCGATGTTAGTGACATACATACGGGTGCGTACCACATCGTGAAGGGCCGTCTCTATGTTCTTTAGGGCCTGCACTGCCTGTTTGTAAGGGTCGTCCGGGCTAACTATCTCGCCATCCGCGCCGAGGCCGGTCGTACCTGCTACATGAACATATTGGCCGATGCGTACGGCTCGAGAATAGCCTACAACAGGCTCCCAGGGGCTGCCCGAGGAAATGTTTTGCCTATCCATAAAGTTTCCTCCAAAAGAAAAGGGCGCAGCATGCTGCGCCCTTACATCGCTTATAGAGTCATGAGCAACCCCAACAGGGCGGACACACTGGTCCGCCCCTACGGAGCCATCTCGCTGAATATTACCGTGCGCTTGTCGTAGTTTTGCTGAGAGCGGTTGAAGGTGCCTGCGCACGTAATGAGGTTCATGTGGGTGGCGCTCGTCGGGCCAAACGTCTCGGTCAGTGGGCATGTCTTGTAGTCGCAGGTCATCTGACGTGTGACTACAAATGCTCGGTCGCGGCCTTTGTCGTCGCGCATATAGATGCGGTCGCCCGGTTTGAGGGTGTTGAGGTGATAGAAGACCGCCTGCTTGATGCCGTAGTAGTCGAGGTGTCCCGCGATTGCGGCGTTGCCGACGTTACCGGGAACCGTACCAGGCTTGAACCAGGCCACATTGAATGCGTCTTTCGGCACGTCCATATTGTTGTCTTTGTCAACGCCCACATATTCGACATTGGCGTTGATACCAATGGCAGGAACAGTGAGTCGGACAGGCATGCCAGGGGCTACTTTCGCCGCCTTCTGCGGACCTGAGCCATTCGAGCCGTAGCGCCACTCGTAGTAGTGCTGGCCGATGTTGCCCATCTGCACCTGCCACCCCTTTGGAAGCTCGGGGGCATAAGTGAGCACCCGGCGCTCGAACGCCTGCACCAGCACTTCCATGTTCTTGCCGCCGATCTTTGAGGTGGTCCAATAGGCATCGGAGATAGGGAGGCCCATGGCGAATACCCAGGGGTCTAGAAGAGGTTTGTTTGTGTTAGTTACGCCAGTGCGAACGGAGCCACTGCTGAGAAGGAAGTCCATAAAGACTTTCGGGACATTATGGCCGGTCGCCTTCTCGAAGTAGGCGATTTTGGCCTCGGCAGACTTGCTCTTGGAAGCGTCATCGCTCACCACGCCCTGTCGGTTGATCCGGCTCGTCGCATAGCCACTGTTGCTCTTGTCAGGCTGTCGCTTCTCGCCTGCCGAGGTGTTCGATACAGAGCCAAACGAGGAGTACATCACGGCGTTGGCGTCGTCAGCGTCGGCACCCATGTTGATATTGGCGGGCTTGCCTGTCTCAAACCTTGTGTTACCTATCTGCATCCTGCCGGAAATAAGCTCCACTGTGAGAAGGCCGTTGGTGACGAACCACTTGTCATCGGGCGCGAGCTTGGGGTTGTTTATCTCCATGCGGCTCTTATCGAAGTATTGCACTAACCGCTTGCCTGAGCCGTCGGGCGCATCCGTGTAGGTCTCCAGGCCGGTGGCGAGAGGAGCGGGACCCCAGGTCCATGAGCGAGCGATGGCTTTGGAAGCTACAGGTTGGTCATTACGCATCCAGACGTTCTCGAAAGCGGAGTCGGCAAATGGCATGGATGCCTGTAGAGCGGTAGGTGCGGCTGCTTCGGCTACCGGGGAGAAAGAGAGCGAAGAAGGGAGCATCGTAAGACCAAGAACTGCCACGAGCGACATCCTGGCGAAGCGAGAGTTAGACGGTGCGGGGAGCTTTGTCATATTTATGGTTATCCTATTTCCTGAGATTGCATTTGGTTAAATACACTACTATATGTAACGGAATAGTAAGTGTAATGGACTTGCTTCAAGTTTACCATTGCCGGTGCGCTGTAGGCAAGCGCCAAAGGTTACATGTCGATTACAAAATGGCCTGGTAGTCCTCCGGTGTGTCTATATCTTTTGGCCGCATAGCCTCATCAAAAGGCACGAAACAGATCCAATCTGGGTGTTTTCCTGCTAGCTGTGTGCCGCCTGTGTCGCCTTCCAGTTTGATGAGCGCGGAAAAGATTTCACGCGCGAACAGGGTTGGTGGTCCCGGCTGGTCGCCGTACAAAGGCATCGTGATCGGCTTGTGTTCCCTCTTGTAAGCCGATATGAGCGCCTCTATGATGAATGGGTTGACATAAGGCTCATCGCCAAGCATCACCAGGGCTGCTTCTATGCCATCGTGCAGCGCCTCTATCCCGGCGGCGAGTGACGTTGCCATCCCTTCGGCATAGCGTGGGTTCTCGATGCAGCGCACCTCAATATCGCTCACCGCCTCCGCCATCTCCGGCAGGTCAGGTCTTGTGACGACTATCACTTCGTCCGCACCCAGGCTGAGAGCATTCGACGCTGTATGCCAGAGCAGAGATTTGCCGTCGGCCAGGGGTAGGAGGAGCTTTGGCTGGTTGCCCATGCGGGTGCCTCTTCCGGCGGCGAGGATAATTACCGCCATAGACTCACCTTGCAGTTTAGCTCCCTGGACTTGTTGTATACTCATATTATCATGGAAACAGACACATTCCTGACAGATATTGTACCAGCAATCGAAAGGTGGCGCGCCGCCGGACAGCAGGTGGCGGTTGCAACTGTGGTGCGCGTGGAGGGTACTGCTCCTAGGCGCGAAGGGGCAAGATTAGTAGTCTCATCGGGCGGAGAGATAGCAGGATCGGTGAGCGGGGGCTGCGTCGAAGGGGCGGTGATTACGGAAGCGTTGGGAGTGCTCCAGAAGAATGAGCCGAAGCTGGTGCGCTACGGCATCACGCCTGATATGCTGACAGACGTAGGGCTATCGTGCGGGGGTACTATCTCGGTCTTTATTGAGCCACTCGATTGGTGAGTGGTAGAGAGGTGGATTCGATCTACTCCACGCTTGCCGAAATGGTACGCGCCGGACGTGCCGTCTCACTTGCTACCGTTATATCATCTCAGGTAGAAGGTGTGCGTCCTGGCATAAAGATGCTCCTACCCTCAGGCTCAGAGGCCACTACCGGCTCGATCCACCCTGAAATAAACCGGGCTGTTGCGCGGGACGCCGGGAGGTTGCTTCTCGAAGAGCGTTCGCTTTTGACCGTCTATGAGACTGCGGCGGGAACAATAGAAGTCTTTATCGAGAGTTTCCCACCACCGCAGGAGCTAGTCATCCTCGGCGCTGTCCACGTGTCCATCACTCTTGCGAAAGTGGCGAAGATGCTCGGCTACCGAGTGACCGTTATCGACCCGCGTGGAGCGTTTGCCACACGCGAGCGGTTCCCCGATGCTGACCGCCTGATTATAGAATGGCCTGAGGATGCTTTTACCGGGGCGACTTTGAATGGTAGCACATCGGTTGTCGTGCTCACCCATGATGCAAAGCTTGACCTTCCGGCGCTTCAGATTGCGCTCAGCTCACAGGCGCGATACGTTGGCGCGATAGGCAGCCGCACCACCACGGCTGAGCGTAAGGAAGAGCTTGCTCGCATGGGCGTGACTGAGGAGCATTTGTTACGACTCCATTCGCCCATCGGTTTGCGGATAGGAGCGCGAACTCCTGCTGAGATAGCCGTGTCTATAATGGCGGAGATAGTGGCAGAGAGGCGTAAAGCCTGAGATTTGTGGGACGGGGGCATAATTCCTGCCGGAGATATCGATATGAAAAGACTCTACGCTTTTACACTTAGCTTATTGACCCTTATCGCCGTTGCGGGGTGTGGTGGCACTGCCGGGCCTGTTGCGCAGAACACGCAGGTGCCGAGTTCTACGCTGCCTGCTGCTTCACCTACGACTGCATGGGTGCCGCCGACCGCCCTGGTAGGTACTCCACGTCCCGGCGCTGAAGCTACCCTGACAGCCGCGCCCGGCCTGAAGACCGCACCTCTCTCCATCACGAACAAGGCCGGGGAGATGATTAATATGACCGTTGAGATCGCTGATACCGACGCGTCCAGGCAGCTTGGCTTGATGTTCAGGTCGAGCATGCCGCCGGATGCTGGTATGCTGTTCGACTTCCAACAGGATACGAATAGCGGCTTCTGGATGCAGAACACGATATTGCCCCTGAGTATCGCCTTCATCAAGGCCGACGGCACTATCATCGACATACGAGATATGCAGCCGCTCGATACGACAGCAATCGGCCCGTCCGAGTCGTACCGATATGCGCTTGAGACCAACCAGGGCTTTTTCGCGGCGCACAATATTGCTATAGGCGACCACGCTACGCTCCCCGGCGCGCAAAGCGTGGTGATCCCAGGTATGCCATCATGTCCTGAACACGTCGAGGTATCGACGCCATAAGGTTGTGAAACGAGAAACGTGATTACAGAACCGCCAAGACACCAAGAACGCGGAGGGGTTAGGGGTTAGGGGTTAGTAGCTGATAGCTGATAGCTCACGTTTCACGTTTCACGTTTCACGTTTACCCGCCTCGCTCGCCTGCTGAACCGAATCTTCCAGACTACCAGCATCGCCTCAAGCACGATCTTGCCCGTCATCTTGCTCGTGCCGACCTTGCGGTCATGGAAGATGATCGGCGTTTCTTTAACCTTGAAGCCCATCTGCCTCGCCCTATGGGTCACTTCTATCTGAAACGAGTAGCCATTTGACTGGATGTTATCGAGGTCGAGCGATTCGAGCACGTTGCGCCGGAACGCCTTGAAACCGCTCGTCAGGTCGCGGTTGGGGGAAAAGAGGATGGCCTGGGCATAGAGCGAACCCCCCTTGCTTATCACCTTGCGCAGGATCGACCAGTTGCGCGTGCCACCACCCTTAATGTTGCGCGATCCCAGCACGAGCTCAGCCCCGTTTTCTATCTCTCGGATGAACTGGGAGAGATGGGACGGGTTGTGGGAGAAGTCGGCATCCATCTCAAACAGTACATCATAGTCACGCGCCAGCCCCCAGCGGAACCCATCTACATAAGCTCTGCCGAGACCTTCTTTAGCTCTGCGGTGCATCACGTACACCCTATTGCTCTGCTTCTCCGAAAGCCGGTCGGCTATATCCCCAGTTCCATCGGGCGAGTTGTCGTCAACGATCAATAAATCATACGGCCCTCGTGTCAAGATTTCTTCGACGAGGGCCTCGATATTTTCCTTCTCGTTGTATGTGGGCAATATGATTAGCGACTTCAGCGGCAATTCTATTCTCCGTGTCAGGTGTTACTATATCTATCGGGTGCCCTCTGGGCGGTGCCCGTGCGCGGTTACTTGCTCGATAGGAGATACTAGGCTTCGGAAATCACTCACCACTCATTACTGACCCCTAATCCCTAATCCCTAATCCCTGGTCACCTTATCCAAATCTCTATTCTCAAGATTTGGGCCACGCCCTACCTGTTAATTACGAATTACGAATTACGAATTATCTTGGCTCATTCGTAATTCGTAATTCGTAATTTCCTTAAGTTCTCCCCCCGCCCATAACGGTTTGAGCCACACGTATAGAGTGTATAAGAGAGGAAGGGTATAGACGGTAAGGGCTGAGGTCATCTGTATATCCCGGATGCCCGTCCCATTCCAGAGCCAGAGGAAGTCCCATACGAAATAGTTCGCCACCCCACCAATGCAAAAGAGGATCGTCCGGTGGGCGTTCTCGAGGCGAGCAACGGGCGCCGTGAGAGCGATGAGCCACATCAGATACCAGGGCTGGAACCAGAGTGTTGCGAACGCCAGGTAGACAAAAATTATCTCGTAGAACGCGCTGAGCGTGCGCGAAATAAGCGCTTGCCGTTCGTAGGGCGTGGTCGCGTTGCCTTTCAGCAGGATGCGGAGGCTGAGCGCAAGGGTCACCAGCACCACCAATCCCAGGGCGACGTTGCGTACCAGAGATTGGGCCTCCCCGCTCTCGATGTGGAAGTTTTCGGTCAGCGTGTCGAGGATTACCTTCGGGATAGACGCGGTAAAGAGGCTTTGCCTGGCAAGCGCGCCTACCGTTTGCGGACCTTCCCAGAAGCGAGCATAAAGAACGACTGCCAGACCGGCAGCGATTACCCCGCTTATGGCGAGCACCGATAAAGCGTCAAAGTTCGACAGGAGGCCTCTTTTTTTCGAGGGCTTTCGTTCAGTATCTGCTCGTCCTTCTGCCTTCCGTATGCGGTCGCGGAAGATAGCCGCCGCCGCCACCGGCACCAGGATGATCGGCACGAACTTGGTGAGCGCCCCTGCCATCAGAGCCGGGATAACCGCATACCGGCGCGCAAGCACGAACATATAGACGGCCAGCAACAGGAACGTAACCACTACAGAGTCGTTGTGGCCGTTCCCCGCGACCTCGAATATCACAAGCGGATTCCAGGCGAAAAATAGCGTGCCCCTGAGCGCCCAATCAGGCTTGATGACCCGCAAAATGCCATAAGTGAGCGCGACGTTTACCCCGTAAGCTAGCATCACGAGGAGCTTGAACATGATCAGGTTGTTCCACAAGCTCTCCCCGGCCAGAAAGTTAGTGCCGCCCGCCAGCAGCTCCCACACCGGGCCGTAGGGGGACCCTTCGCCTTGCCATGCTACGTAAGGGCGGAAAGGATCGTCCTCGAACGCCTGGGGAAAGTTGGTGAATGGGTTCAGGTCGTAGTGAGCTTGAAGGCGCGCCCTGAATATCTGGTCGAAGATGTCGGCGGCACCCACAGGATACATGAAGACCTGGTAGATATTGAACAGGGCAGCCCACCCGCAGATCACGAAGAGGGCAGCCCACCTGAAGGCACGAGAGATATATTGGGCGCCGGGGCAGATGCGAAACGCCAGATAGTAACAGGCGAAGAGGACGATCCAGGTGAGCGCCCAGGCATTAGCGGCAGGTGCCGTGTGGCCGTTTATCTTGGCGAGGTCTCGCAGCGGTTGGTCGTAATACTCAGCGAGCAGGTAGGGGCGGGTGAAGCCGAGGTAATAGGCTATGCCGGAGATGCCCCCAAGCACCACCATAGCTGCCAGTACAAGCCAGCGATCATATATCCGCGCCTTTACAGGTCTCGTCGGAAGCGTGCCGCGCCCGGCGTCGCCGCCTGTATAAGCTTCATAGGCTTGTTGTACGTCTGGGGAGGTCATAAGGTAGAATCCTTGCGCGTGGTATTATAGCATACGTGTTGGGATACTTTGCGGCGAGTGATGAGTGATGAGTGGTGAGTAATGGTGAGTAATGCGGGTTCAAGGTTCAAGGTTCAAGCTCAAGGCATCGCGTTTCACGTTTCACGTTTCATTCGTAATTCGTAAACCCTAATCCCCAATCCCTAATCCCCAATCCCCAATCCCCAATCCCCAATCCCTTATGCGTCTAATCCAAAATCCAAAACCCAAAACCCAAAATCCCCCCAGGGTTGACGTATTGGCTTGCATGCTGATGCTGTTGCTTGCGGTCGTCTTTATGTCGCCTGGGATATTGCCGGGCAGAGTAGCAGTCGCCACGCAACAATTACTCGTTTTCCCACCCTGGCACAGCATCTATCCTGATATACAGACTATTCAGACCGGAGGCGACCCGCTTCTTCAGCAGTTGCCCTGGCGGCATTGGGCGCAACAGGAATGGGCGGCGGGGCGTTTCCCTTTGTGGTCATCATCTCCTCTGGGTGGAATGCCCCTGTTTGCCAGCATGCAGCCCGCGGTGCTTTACCCTCTACACCTGTTGTGGGTGTTGCTCCCGATAGGGTACGGCACCGGCGTTATTACGGCGCTCAAACTCTGGCTTGCCGGGGTCGGTATGTGGATTCTGCTTCGCGCTATGGGGATACATCCCTCTGCCGCGTTACTCAGCTCCCTCGGCTTTATGTTCGGCACAACGATGGTTATCTGGTCCCCCTGGCAGAATACAGCCGTCTATCTTGTCCTGCCCTGGATAGCGTGGGCCGTCTACAACTGGTGCTGGCATAATCGCCGGTCCGCGCTTGTGTGGCTGGTTGTGCTGATAGCCATAGCGATTTTTGGCGGCCATCCTGAGACCCTGTTCAATATGGGCGTGGTCGTCGCGCTATGGTCGCTTGGGCTGATAGTTGCCAGCCCCAGGCGGCACTGGTTGGGCAAGATAGGTGGTTTGGCGTTGGCCGCTCTAATTGGTCTTGGCCTGGGTGCAATACAGTTGCTCCCTTTCCTCGAAGCTGTGAGCCTGAGCCACGAGGCAGCCATTCGCACCAATGCCAATGCTTATGGAGAGTTGCATCTTGGGACGCACGCAATGCAGGACTGGGTATTGCCACGCTCCGAGGGACAACCTGCCGAAGGCGTTCTGGGCGGTGTGCATAATTTCCACGAGACTAATGGGTACGTAGGGTTGGTGGCTATCGTGGGGCTACTGCTGGCGCCGGTTGCCGGGTTGAAGCGCCGGATAGAGTTCCGCAAAGTTGTACCCTGGGTGGTAATCGGCGCGTTGGCCTGGATACTGACCTATGATGACGCCTTCGGGCAGGCAATACGCCTGCTGCCCGGCTTTAACCAGAGCCTGAACGTGCGCTGGGTCTGGATGATCGGGTTCGCGGCGCTGGTCGTGAGCGCTTTCGGGTGGGATTGGCTGGCGCGTGCAGTGGGTCACGTTTCACGTTTCACGTTTCAATTAGTCGGCGTTGGCATGGTGGCGCTTGGCCTCGTATTGATGGCGATACACGCGTCCGGCATGATTCCCCAGCCTGTAATGCAGCAGGCAGGGCCATGGAATATGGCTAACGACGATTACCGCCTTTATTGGGCAGTCTGGGCAGGGGGCGTGGCGCTTGCCGTGGTGGGCGCCGCTATGTTATGGGCCAGGGCGCGGGCGCGATGGATTGGGCCGATGCTGCTGACGGCACTGTTGCTGGTCGATATGTGGAGCCTCCTCTTTTCGTTTGTCGCGTCTGCCCCTGCCGACCAATATTATCCTAAGACGCGCTTTCTGCGCGACCTGAAAAACATACCTCATACCGAGCGGGTAATCACGCGCTTTGCAGGCTTGATAGCGAACAGCGCCCTTGTATATGGCATACGCGATTGGCGAGCGCAGGACCCCATGATCAGCGACCGTGCGTACAAGGCAGCCCTACTTTTCGACCCCGACCTGCCTAAAAGACCTGGGGATAACTACAACATGGTGATGATCCAGGTGAGGCTGCAAATCGCTCCGATGCTGGGTATACGATACTTCGTGTCTAGCCGCAACCCCAATGAGGAGGAGCCTGAGCCGGACCGCCCGCCGATCACGAGGTTGGAATACAAAGAAGGGCTAGGCTTATGGCGGATTGAAGGCGTGCCCGGCTTCACCTATCTGAGTGATAATGTGCAGATGGTGCCCGACGAGGCAGCAGCATTGGCATGGATGAAAGGGCTGACCTGGACGCAGGTGAGGGCTTACAGCGCTCTGGTCGAGGCAGCGCCTCATGCCCTTGCTGCTGTACAGCATGACCCGGACGGCGGTTCACCTGGGAATGTCGAGGTAGAAGAGTACACCCCTGGGCATATCCGGCTGCGATCAAACGCCCTGCGTCCGGCCCTACTGGTTGTGGCCGAAAGCTGGTATCCCGGTTGGCGTGCGACGATAGACGGCCAGCCGGTGGAGGTGTTGAGGGCCAACTACCTGTCACAGGGTGTGGTGGTGCCGACTGGCTCTCACACTGTAGAGCTAGAGTACAGCCCCGACTCGTTTCGCTATGGCCTGCTGGTGAGCCTCGGCGCGTTAGTGGTGCTAGGAATGCTCGGAGTGCTGCTGGTATCGGCCATGCGACATGATGCCCGATACTCTCTGTAATCGGCTTCTCCGTCGTATTTATGCGTTGCGGGAGCGCGCCCTGGCCTTCCTCACTAGTCGCAACAGCCGCATTACCCGCCCACTCTCAAGCCTCTGGACTGCGATCCGCAGCTGAGCGATCTCGCTGTTCTTGCGTTGCAACTCCTGTTCGAGGCTCCGCGCCCATGCGCCCTGGGCAGTTAATTGGGACACAAGTTCCTGTAGAGGCAAGCTGGAATCCGCGTCAGGAGTGACGTTGTCGACCTCAGATGGTGGTGGTTCCTGACCCGTATCCTCACGTTCTTGCGTATCAATGGCGCTCTGAGGGGAGTTCTTCGCAATGATAGTAATATAATCCCCCCCGTCAGGATCGACGCGCCGCACCATCTCTTGAATCTGATTCGCTATGGCTAAAGCATGCTTATAGGCAGTAGCGTCACGGCCGGTATCCAGATAATAAAGCAAGGGATAATGGTCGAGGAATACGTGGCGGGGTCTTGCTTCTTGCACCTCAAAGAGTTTGCTTAAGCAAGGCGCCACCTTATCAACGCTGCTATCTTCCAACGCGGAGTGCGGTTCCTGGGGCAGATCAGCGAGGGCTTCCGGCGGCAAGCTACGATAGCGAGGAAAAACCTCCGATTCTGCCCAACGGTGCATCTCGGCTCCGAGCATCGCTGCCAGGCGACTGTTGCCAACATGCTCGTCCACCGCCAAAGCGCCTTCCGGTCGCAACCAGATTTTCACCTCGCGCAGAGCTGCTTCCAGGTCGGGAACGTGGTGCAGAGAGTGGAATGCAGTCACGGTGTCGAAGCTCGCCGGAGCGAAACTTATGGTCTCCAACGACGCGCAAATATATTCGACAAAAATGCCCTGCCCCATAGCGTACCGTTTGGCTGCCTTGACGGTGCCAAGACTTGGCTCGAAGGCAACGACCTTATATCCGGCGCGAGCAAAGTGTAGTGATGTCCAGCCAAGCCCAACCCCTATGTCGAGCAGAGTGCGGCCCTGCCTAACCAGAGGATGCTCAGCAACCTGATAATGGATGTCGTACCTGTCCAGAGTGTCTGCCGCGGGGAACGGTTCAGGCACACCGACGGTAATATAGGGGGCAAGGCCACAGCGCAAGTCATGGAAGCCATACGAGCCGTGTTCTAGGAGCCATAGATAATAACGCTCCCAGAATGCCGCTTCCTGCTTGAGTATGGGTGAGAACAGGTCGGCGAAAGAGAGAACGAAATCGGCCACCGGATAGCTTCGACCACAGTCGCATTTGACAATACCTTCTCGTATCTCCTCCCGGAGACCGTCGTTGTATGTAACAGTTTCGAGTTGGGCATCAGCCAACCTCATCGCTCTGCCACATTGTGGGCAGAGGAGAATATCCAGTATGCGTCGGTCCACTTTGATCCTCCTGAGCGTAGCATCGCAGAAGCGGTCAGCCAATGCCTTTTCTTGTCGCTCCAAACGACGTGAGCGAGCAGAGAATAACATACAAGGAATGAGGCTGGCAATGTCTCCTTTAGTAGAACTCATCTCAAAAATCCTGACAGACGAAGCGAACCCACTGCCCTTTGTCATTCTGAACGCAGTGAAGAATCCGTTTCTTTAGCACTGACTCCCCCGTAGTGATTCTTCACTGCGTTCAGAATGACAATTCAGACTTTGTTCTTTGTTTCTCATACAGCATTCCGTTTTTGAGATGAGTTCTAGTGACAATGCACGGCGAACCGATTGACGCTGCCACAGCCCTATGCTATTCTGCTTGGCACATGGTAGTTGGTAGTTTAGCTTTATATGAGGCGCGTGGTGCCGTTTTAGGAATGGGTTCCTGACTGATGGGAACGCAGACGTCTTTAGATAGCTCACAGGCTCCCACGGCTGTTGTCGAGCAACTGCGTTGGCGCGCACTCTCCCCTGGTATGATGCTATGGATTGTGGCCGTCGCGGGCACGCTAGCGCTCTGGGTCTTCCTGCTCTGGGCGTTTCGAGGCCAAGTAGGTGACGACCCTTACATCACCTATCGCTACGCCGCCAACGTCGCATCCGGCAAGGGCTTCGTCTACAACGAGGGCGAGCATGTTCAGAGCACCACTACGCCCCTCTTCACGCTGATACTGGCAGCTTTCGGAGTGGCAGGTTACGATATACCGGCTCTCGCTTACGTAGTGAACGCCTTGTGCCTGCTGGCGTTCGGCGTCTGCTGCGTCGGGCTGGTGTCGGCCTCACGGGGTGGGTCTCGGTGGCTTGGGCTTGCGACGTTTGCTCTCACTCTAGTCTGTCCGGTAACGCTCTTCGGGTTCGGCTCGGAGATGCCTCTGTTGGTGGCGTTGTCGTGGGGTAGCTGGTGGGCCGCTATCCGGCATAACTGGCTTGTTGCCGCGCTCCTTGCGGGGCTGGCGACCCTCACACGAGGCGATGGCGTACTGGTTGCCGTTGCGGTGGGACTCTATTTCCTTGCCACTAACCTGAAGCTGCACCCGAAGAGGTGGCCCTGGCATGCGGTTGGCGCTTACGTGGGTGTCATTTTGCCGTGGTACCTGTTCGCGTGGTTCTACTTTGGGTCGCCCCTGCCATCGACGTTGCAGACCAAGGTGATCCAGGGGGGCGGCTCAGGGAACGTATTCCTCGAAGGGCTAGGCTATTTCTGGACCCGCTCGTTTGGTTATGAACCGCTCTGGTGGGGGCCTGCCCTTGCTTTACTGGCGCTCGGCCTCGGCGCGCTCGTGTGGCACAGGTCCGAACTTCTCATGCCGGTTACGTGGGCAATGCTATTCATTGCGGGCTACGGTATCCTGCACGTGCCGCGCTATCCCTGGTATTACAGCCCGCTTGTGCCGGTGGCTATGATGGGGGTTGTCTT
>JBBRVL010000030.1:0-17961 GCA_038246925.1 Chloroflexia bacterium | reverse complement strand
GGTCGACGGGTTCGAGGGTGCCCAGGGCTCGCAATGCTGCTTCTGTTATGTCAAGTTCTCGCAGGCGCTCTTGCAACGCGGGTTCGATGTTGAGCAGGCGCAGCTTGCGCTTACGCTCCCACGGTTCCATGCTGATACCGAGGTCATCCAGGTGGGCCTTCCAGGTCACATCGGGCCGCTCAGCTTTCCAGCCGGAATGCGAGAGGACCTCTTCGAGGCACCGGATGATGCTGTAACTGGAGCCCTGCCGCTCCCAGGCATCCTCCAGCAGGCGACGCGCTTCCGTGCCAACGTTGCGCGCATCGGCGTTCGCCAGCAGGCGGCTGATGCAAAGCGCCGAGATCTCTTCGAGCGGGTGCATCGGCGCTCGATGCAGGTTCTCCACCAGGCTGAGCGTATGGGCGCGCACCGGGTCCATGGGAGGGTAAACGAGGCAGAGGATAGTTGTCCAGTTCGCCAGCCTGGCCGCCTCCACTCGCCGCTCGCCAGCGCAGAGGCGGTAGCGACCGTCAGGTAGTTCCTCTACAACTGGAGGCTCGGCCAGGCGGGGGTCCGCCTCTGAGCCGAGGCTGCGTGCCAGTCCTTCCAGATCCGGATCGGAGTGTGGGGGCACGACGCCATCACGAGGCACCATGTCAACCGTGTCATGCGAGGCGCGGGGCGCATTTAGATCGCTACCAGCACGCCCGGGCTGAGTAAGGCGAGTCGCGTGGCGGGGATTTCGCACCGCCACGACCATGTCGAGCGGCACCTCCTTGAGGACCGGCTGCCCCTGGACACGCGCGCCCGTGTCCAGGGGCAGAATGCTGCCTTGAACAGGGTTCTCAGAGATGGTTGTTTTACGCATGGGCTGCCCTCCTCTCCCCTTCTCTGCGCTAGCTGGCTCAACGTGCCCGCACTTACCGCTACTTCCGCCAATACTCCTGCTTCTGTTGCTTCTGCTGCTTTGGCACCCGGGTCTCTGATCCCTCGACCGGACGTCGATCGCGCAAAGCCGTGGCAAGCTCAGGCCGACTCCGCGCAGTTGGCATCCGGACCACGGGGCCTGCATAAGATCGCTCTCCAGGGTATAGAAGAGATCGCGGCACATGATACCTCACTCGAGCGATAGTCTAACGCTTCTGGGTTCCACTCAGCAGTTGAAGCGGCTCATCTGCAGTCGAAGAGATTGCAGGTCGCCCGGCGAGGGTACGTAAGGAGGCCCTTCTCCTGAGCGCAAGCACTTTACCAGCACACCTAACGGGTTGTCGAGGCTCTTCTGCTTGGAGAGGACCGAGAGGTAGTAGCGTACCCACCCCAGGATGTGGTCGGGCGCGAATCGGGTTGCAAGATCTAAAGCTATAGAGGGAAAAACACCAACATCAACAAGAGCGTAGTATGCGTTCTCGCGCTCTCCGTCTGCTTCGTCGAATTCTGCCGGGGGCTATTGTTGGTGTTCTTCTTCTTTATATTCTTCTTCTTTAACTGATTCTATTTCGTATGACATACAGTTCACTCCCCCCCACTGACACTGGCTTCACCCCCATCGGGCCGTAGCGGCAGCGGCGCCAGCGGCATCTGGAATAAGTGTTGCGGTGAGGTCAGCCGATCTTTCGCTCGATCCCTGCTCTCCCTTTTCTCTACGTCTGGTCCGGGACGGGATGACTTGTCCGCCGCTTCCGAGTCCTGCCTGCGGATCAACGTATTCAGGGTCCGCAGCAGCGCGCCGAAGTCGTAGGCGCTGGTGGTGTCCCTGCCGTCGGCTCCCCGGCGCTCAATAACCCGCAAATGCCCGGCGCGTCTCCCGGCTCATCCAAAGAAATGCGAGGCCGGTCACGACCGCGTATACAACGCCCACGTACCTGAACTGGAGAGTATCGCGCCTGCCTCCCGAAACGTCAAAAGCGGCAAGCATCCCCAGGGCCCCTAGCAGAGCAGCGGCAGCGTTTGCGGGTACCCAAAGAAAGGAGTTGCGCGCCAGGTAGTCGAGCATGGGCCTCTGCAGAAAGCCGAAGACGCATCCGTAGGCGACCACGCCAGACAGTATCCCCACCGTGTCACCTGCAGCAGTGTGCACACACCACCCGGCCAGTGTGCCCGCAACTAGAGCTGACGAGGACGCCAGCACGGTGCTGAAGAAGCTACCCAGAGAAGCTGCGCCATCAAGCCACCGGCGCAGCGCCATCACCTGGCCGATGCCGACTATCGCCCCGCCTATCCCACCCGCGAGAGCTAACCCAAACCCTACCGCAAGATAACCCCATAAATTACCCGGGGCGACGAGGAGCAGGAGCACGACGGCTCCCCACATGTTGAGCGCCATACCCGCCGCTGTAAAGCCGACCCACAGCAAGGTGCGCAATGCCAAGAAAACAATTTCGCCGAGCAGTCGTCCTAGGGTAGGGGCATGGTGAGTTTTGGGGGTGGCGGCCGGTCTGGTGCCCATGCGTCTTGTGTGCCTCTGCGATCTGACTATCCGACGCCCAACTCGTTATGAGGTGCTATCTATCTGCGTCTTGCCTTCAGGTAGCAGCGCCAGCACCCTCTCGTCAGGCGACCACAGGCCCATGGAGCCAGTGGCAGCAATCGGTTCGAGCAGCGGCCGCGCATCAGCCAACAGCCAGGCATAGCGTCCAATGGTATAGTCTCCGAACGACCGCTCAGGCTCTGGAGGAGGCAGATCAACGCCTGGAGTACCGATCCGGACGCAGTGTCTGAGATCGCACACGGCTATTATCTCGCCACGCGGAAGGCGCCCGGGATCGACCAGCCCAGAGCCTGGATCCGCGTACCCCGCTTCGAGCAATACGGCGGCGAACGGTTCTCGGTTGCACAGATCGCGGGCCCACCTGGGAGAGGCTTTCGATGCGTGGATCAGAAGGCGGCCGCGGTGCCAGGTCCTCCATAGCCGGGTCTCTATTTTTTTCGCGCCCAGGGCAACTAACGAGGCGAAGGGCTGATAAAGAGTAATGCATTTGATACCGCTGATATCGCTTTCACCCTGGGTCTCTCCTCGGGCCTCTCCCTGGTTCCCGTCCGAACTCGAGTCGTCCGACCCCTCATCGATAGTGCGGACCATCCTCTCACCCCTCCCCGCCTTGCGGCACACTCTGCTTCCCCCACCCTCAGACGACCTCAATTATATGCCCCGGCGCGTCACGCGACCGTCACCACGCCTTTTCCAGGTCGAGGATGTGCATAACCTGGTAATTTGCGCGATTCGCTGCTATTATTTGCTCTCAGACCGTAGAAACAGCACAAAATCAATAGAATGTGTCGAAACGAGCGGGAACCAGCGAGGAGAGGCGAGCGAGGAGAAACGGGAACAGTAGGAACCAGCGGGGAGGTAGCAGGATGAGCACAGGCAGAGGCAAACTGCTCAAGCCTTCGGAAGTGGCCGAGAGGCTGGGGGTGGACAGCGGCACGGTAGGCAGATATATACGGGAAAAGCGGCTCCCCGCCATCTACACGGCAGGGGGGCACCACCGCGTCTACGAGGTAGACCTCGACGCTTTCCTGGCGCGAGCGGAGCGGCCCAGGGACGCGGGGGCGATCATCATCGCCCTGATCAACCAGAAGGGGGGCGTCGGAAAGACCACCGCCACGGCCAATCTCGCGGTCCTTATCCACGAGGTAGGATTGCGCGCCCTGGTCGTCGATCTCGACCCCCAGGGCAGCCTCACCTGGTCTTTGGGCTACCAGCCCGACTCGGTGCGCCCAACCATATTCGACGCCATAAAAGGCGAGCCGGATATACCGATGAGCGACCTGATACTATCTACCGAAGCCGGCCCGGACCTAGCGCCGAACAACATCCTTGCCACCCAGGCGGACCGAGCGCTATTCGGCAAGGTCACCTGGGGCACCCGGCTGGCACAGATGCTTGGCGGGGTGCGCCGTAATTACGACTATATACTCCTCGACTGCGCGCCGAACCTCAACAGCCTGACCGTGAACGCTCTGCACGCCGCGGATTACGTGGTGATCCCCACTCACCTGGAGATGCTCTCAGTGAACGGGCTCAGGGAGTTGCTGCAGAGGATCGAGGAGGCGCGCAGGGAAGCCAACGCCAGGCTGCGCGTCGCCGGGGTAGTCGCCATGATGGTGCAGCACGCCAACTCCAACCGCGAAGTAGAGCAGATACTTCACGACGGCCTCGCCGAGTGGGGCATCCGGGTCTTCCAGACGGTGATCAAAAGAAGCACGCAGTACGGCAGCGTAGCCAACCGTCAGGGCGTGATGGCAGCTATGAACCCGAGAGGCGAGCATACGCAGACCTACCGCCATCTGCTCGCCGAGCTGCTCCAGATGGTGGGCGGGCCGGGCGTGGAGCGTATCCCGATGCTGGAAAACGCCGGTGCCGCTAAGGGGGGTGGGCGAGCCAGCGCTGCAAGTAGTGCCGGAGGTAGCACAGAAGGTAGTGGAAGTTCAGGTCTCCCACGTGTCCCAGGTGCCCCAAGTGCCGAGGGCGTCGGTGCGGCTGCAGGCAGCGGCACAACTGCCAGATCGCTGGGAGGGGATCGATGACCAAGCGAGCCAAAGGGATCGTCAAGCCTGACTTCAGCCGAGCGCGCGACCAGAAACTCGACCTCTCCGATATGTTCGCGGCCGGCATGGCCACGCAGGTAATGGGCGCGGATGGCCAACCAGGCAAGAGCATGGAAGGCGCGCGGCTCTTGCCGCTCGACCTTATCGACCACAACCCCCACCAGGCACGGCAGGCTTTCGACTTGGACACCCTGGAGGAGCTGGCGAACAGCATACGAGAGCATGGGGTGATCGAACCTGTGATCGTGCGGCAGAAAGAGGGGCGCTACGAGATCGTGGCGGGCGAGCGCCGTTACCGGGCGGCGATAATAGCCGAGCAGGACGCTATACCAGCCCGCATCATGGAGCTCGACGCCAGGCAGGCCGCCATCATCACCGCCCTTGAGAACCTTCAGCGTGAAGACCTAGATATCGAGGACGAGGCGCGGCAGTTCGCCTACCTATGCGAGGCGCTGGAGATAAGCCAGCGAGAGCTTGCCAGGATGCTGGGGAAGAACCACGTCTACATAGCGCGGCGCATCAGGCTGCTCAAGCGCCCCGACCTGATGGAGGAGTACCGGGCCGGCAGGCTCGTACTGCTCCAGGCCGCCGCGCTGGCAGGCCCGACCGAAGAAGAGGTTGAGGGTGTCGATGACGAAGGAGCCGTTGACGATAAAGATGACGAGGGTGTTTCTCCGAGAAACAGTTTGCCGGGAGAGCCTGGAGAGGGAGAGCCTGGGCAGAGAGAACTGGAGCTTGTGGAGCGAGAGGACCTACCCGGATACGTGGTGAAGCGCGGGGGAGGCGGGGAAGGTGGGGGAGGTGGGGAGCCAGGGCAGAAGAATTCGACGAGAAACGCAAGTAGTAGCGCCAGCACAGGCGGCAAGCGGCCACTTTTTCGCTGGCGGCCCTTGCAGCAGTTCCATAACTGGGTAGACCGCACCCGTATCGCCGACGTTCCACCGGATGAGCGAGCTACCGTGCGCAGGCAGCTAACTGAGATCAAGGAAGCCCTGGAGAAGCAGCTCGCGGAGCTGGAGGAGTTGCAGGAGTTGCAGGAGTTGCAGGGCGATGTGCGTGCCGAGGCGTCAGCAGAGGACACATGAGCCGGGATATGACGAGACATGACGAGACATGATGAGGCATCAGCAGAGGGCAGAGGCCATGCAGGGTCTCAGCCTGCGTCATGTGTCCAACGCACTTCAAAGCATAGACAATGTGCGCTTGTGCGTTTGTGCGCTGAGTACGCAAATATGCAAATATGCAAATATGCAAAAAAGTGCTCCCGTCATGGGAGCGAGAGAATGGCGCTCAAAATGTGGATAGTGGTGCATTGCCCTGGGCATGCTGATAGGCTGGGCATTCAATACATAACTATTCAGCACACAGCTATATCGTATATATCGTAATGCGGTGCAACCTCTTTGCTAAGCCTTATCTCGCAGGAGCCGAACATGAACCTTCAATCACAGACCCCCACCCCCGCCCCAGACTTCGACTCTATACGCAAGTTCAGTCCTTATGAGGCCGAGTACTGGAGCGCGCGTGACCTGGCACCTTTGCTCGGCTATACCAAGTGGCAGAACTTCGAAGTAGCCATCAGGAGAGCGAAAATAGCGTGCGAGCAGGTAGGGCAAACAGTAGGCGACCATTTTACCGGCGCCAGTAAGATGGTAAGTGTTGGTTCGGGCGCTCGACGCGAGGTAAAGGATTACTTACTCAGCCGGTTCGCCTGCTACCTGATCGGGCAAAACGGCGATCCCCGCAAACCGGAGATAGCCGCGGCACAGTCATATTTCGCCATATCCACCCGGCAAAACGAACTGCACCAGCTTTATGAGGAGCAGCAAAAGCGGCTCGAGCTCAGAGAGCGTGTATCCCAAAATAACCTGAAGCTCGAAGAGGCCGCGCACCAGGCCGGGGTTCTGTCGCGCAGCTTCGGCGAGTTTCACAACGCCGGGTACCGTGGGCTTTACGGTGGATTAGGCGCACAGGATATCAAAGCCAGGAAGAGGCTCGAACAGAGAGGGGATATTCTGGACCACATGGGCAGGGCCGAGCTGGCCGCGAACGACTTTCGCATAACCCAGACCGAGGAGCGACTGCGCAAAGAGCACGTGCTCGGGCAGGCCGCCGCGATCAACACTCACAATGAGGTAGGACGCAAAGTGCGGGCTGCAATAGAGGATATAGGCGGCACTATGCCCGAGGACCTGCCTGCGGAGCCTTCTATAAAGCCGCTGCTCCAGCAGCGCAAGCGTGCCAGGAAGAAGCAGGCTCTACAGGAACCGGCGGAGCAACCTCGGCTGCTGGGAGACAAAGATTGAGGCGACAACTTACGAGAGTATGCATAATATGAGTAAATGGTGGAGAACCATTTCGTTGACGTCACGGATATGGTCGACATAGGCCCAGGAGCAAAGCGCCGCCTACGCCACGTCTCTATGTCCCGCTACGGGTGCTATCTTGTTATCCGAAACTCAGATCCAGGCATGGAGATCCTAGCACTAGGGCAAACCACTCGGGCAGACTTACTTCGCTATCCAGACCGGGAGGGAGGAGCAAGCTGATGAGCTTGCGGGCCAACCAGAGAAGCAAAAGCGCACCTACCTGCTCGACCAGACGACCAGCTCATCTCCCACAACCGGCAGCTCGCCGAAACCGCTTACCACCAGGCAGGCGTCGTTCAGACAGGCGATTTTGCCCTATTCCAGGACCACGGCTACGCTGGGCTATACGGTGGCGTGCGCGCCGTGGATATCCACGCGAAGAAGAAGCTGCAGACTGCAATCTGAAGGAGAGGGACCGCCTCAGTAATTATCCATGCCGGATCGACTGAAGTCGCATCGCTGCGGCTCGTGCTCTTGTAGGGTTCGACCCCAGCAAGCACTCATACTCCTGCTTGTGCTGAAAGCACCGGCATACCCAGATCTAAGCGGACATCAGCATTCATCTTATGACAGACGATAACCATGATCCGCCCGATACTTGATCTGTTTCTCGGAGAAACAGTCCACGCGGGCCATCTGACAGGGCTCTGGCAGCACTCGGTCAGCATCCGGACCTTGCCGTTGCCTCGAGGGGTAAGGATGTGCATAAACCTATTGCGTGAACGCACGTCTTATGTTAAGCTGTGTCTATGGCAAGCACATTTGTTCACACTCCAAGATACAGTCCCATAGCACGACCCCCGGGATACAGGTACGAAGACGGAAGGCTGTCGCTGCTCCGCTACCACCTGGTATGGGTCGTACGCCGGCGCCGCCCTCTGCTGGTCGGACCAGCCGCGGAACGGCTGGAGGAGCTGCTCAGACAGACCGCGGCCGAGCTCGATCTGGAGATACTGGGGTTGACCATCTACCCTGACCATGTGCACCTGCAGGTGGTTGCAACACCTGAGCTCGCCCCCTCGCAAATCGTTTACCGCTTCAAGCTGGCGACCGCGGCGGTGCTGCGGTCCGAGTTCCCTGAGCTCAAAAAGCTGCCGTCCATGTGGAACGGCTCGTACCTGGTGTCGAGCGACAAAGAGCTTGCGGGAGAAGATATAGACAAATACGTCCAGGCCCACAACAAGCGCGCATGAAAGTCGGGTAGCACCCATGCGAGGTGAGATCTGACCGAGCGCATACCTACCCTTTGCGGGTTGGCGCCTGCAAAGATGACGGGACAAAGCCTGGGATGCTGATAAGAAAAATATACGAAACGTGGAGAAGCTATTGACAGAATAATCGAGTAATCCATACAACTGGATACTCGCACCGCAGATAAATAAAAAACCCGATCGTTGGCGCGATCAGGTTTCTAAACTCTCCGGTGCTGTAAGACCCGCTTGGCGGTGGGCCTCACTGCTACAAATCTTGTAGACAACCCGATTGTAGCATAAGGCTCCTAACCTGTCAAGGGGTAAGGAGCATTTTAATGCCTGAAAATAGGCAGCGATTTCCGGGTACAAATAAATCAGATCAAGGTCCAGGCGACCCCGAAGAGGGACGCCAGCGAACCGACCACGCTCCCCGGACCGCCGAGGCCAACCCTGCCGCTCGCACGGCGGAGAGGCCCGCCAGGTATGGTTCGAGCTTCGAGGCGCGCTTCGGGCGGGTGATCCTTCAGCACGGGATCGCTGCCATCCCGTCGGCTATCTTCCACTTCCAGGGAGCGATCGGGCTGAAGGCCCAGCACGTCTGGTTCATCTCATATATCCTCTCGCACAAGTGGGACGAAGACCTGCCGTACCCCAGTTTGAGTAATATGGCCCGCTGCGCCGGGGTGACCCTGCGCAACATCCAGTTCATCAAGAGCGACCTGTGCCGGGCAGGGATGCTCCAGGTCACCGAGCGCTACAATGGCAAGGGAGGCCGGGACTCCAATGCTTACGACTTCTCCGGCCTGTTCGCCCATCTGGAAGAGTTGATAGCCGAGGAGGCTGATGAGCCAAACCGGATAGTAGCTGATGTTCCAGTGACGGATACATTAGCAGCCGCTAACCCCACCGAGATCGACTCCAGCTTCGTAGCCCGCTTCGGGCGCGTGATCGCGAAGCGTGGCGTGGCTGCCGTACCGAGAGCGATCTTCACCCACCAGAAGGCGCTTGAACTCACGCCACAGCAGGTGTGGTTTGTGTCGTACATCTTCTCCTTCCAGTGGTCGACCACGCTCCCCTACCCGAGCATCAACAAGATGGTGCAGCACACAGGGTATAGTCGCGCCCACCTGCACACGATCAAAGCCGAGCTGGTGAACGCCGGATACCTGCGCCTGGTTCACCGCACCAACGAACAGGGAGGGCAAGACTCAAACGCCTACGACTTCAGCGGCCTGCTGGACGCCATCCGCGCACATCTGCAGCCGGACGAAGCACTCACCGACGTGCCGGCCAACACCAACAACCAAGAGCCGGAGAGCCCGCGAGGCAAACACCTCTTTTCGCCTAGACGGGGTCAGGGTGGCGCGCGCCAACGAGCCGGTGAGCAGGCAAAGAGCAGACCCCATGAAACAGAGCAGATAGGGACCTATGAAGTACAGCAGACCGCCCCATATGAAAGAGAACATACCGGGGGATACGAATCAGAGCAGATACGGGGCTATGAAAGAAAGCATACCCCATTCCACGAAGCCGGGAAGACCGGGCTGATCCACAGCGATTCATACAAGCCTACGAATAAGCGTAGACCGGGGCCTATGAAGCGTGCTGGTCACGAATCAGAATCAAATGAAGAAACAATCAACAAGAAAGTTGATTCGAATCATCTCTCTCCAAATAGAAAATTGAGAACGAGGGAAATGAAGACGAGCCTACAGGGCTATTCGCCCTACATAGCTGCCGTCGCAGCCGATTTCTCAACCGAACTTGGTGACTCTGTTCATGAGGCCTCCAACATGAAACAGGCTCTGAACCTTTGGCAAGATTCAGACCTTTCCGAGCAGGAATTCGTAGAGTTGATGCAGGAGGCTAGGAAGCTTACCCGTAAATATCAGAGCAGACCCACCTGGGATGTCATGGCCAATAAGATGGCGTACTACTTTGTTACTCTCAAGGATCTGATTCCCCAATCTTCCAACGACTAGCCAGAATGTGACTGTGGTCGGACGCTGTAAGCCAGCATAGTCCCCACGTGGGTAGTGTTGCAACAATCGCTTAATCATTGGTGAGGCTACCAATTCTGGTAGTTTCTTGCACCCATATGATACTGCATGTAGTAGGTCAGATAATTGTTGCAACACTACCTTCGTGGGCTTGCTGCTCGCCCTGTTCACCTTTTCTTTGCTGGTCTGTATGAGTGCTGGAATCGTGTTATTCCTGGTGAGCTTCGGAATACTTCAACGCTATCAGTGGGGACAGTGGAAGCGTCTGGAGCGGAACCTGACCTTGCTATTCCCAAGCAAACTACTCTAGATCATCTATCCCAGTCTTCACTCTGCTGATCTTGCGTGCCTGGTCACACCCTGCGTGCCGACCGCTTATCAGGAAATAGGAAGACTTTCGTTCTCGGTCTCCGGAGGGTATGTCAGGTCGTCGCCGCTGACCCGCGCCCAGGGAGTTAGCTTGTGCGGTTCGGCCCGCTTCTCGCTAATGATGTCCTCAACCCGGACGCCGCGCACCAGTAGTGCATCGCCTATGAGAGAGCGGTGGCAGCACCATGGGACCGCCTCGGCGCACATAATGGCAACCCGCTCATGCCCTGCGAGGTCAATTAGCCGGTGCAACCCGGCCGCGAATTCGGGGGTGAGCATATAGTCAGCGTAGCCACGGAATGATGCGTTGCGCCACCCCGTATTGGGTGAGTCGACCCTGGGTTTTCGCAGCCCTCCCAGTGAGGATATATGCTCATAGCCAATTCCATTCGCCTTCAAATCTGAGGGGAGCGTTTCTCGATTGAACTGTGGGTTGTGTCGAGAGCGCGGTACGGTGCGTATATCTACAAGATAAGTAACACCATGCTTCCTCAACAGACTCAAGAAATCTTCCAGGGAGCGGGTAGAGTGTCCTACGGTCTTTACCACAGGTGCACCCGGTGCCCCTGGTACTTCCGGCGAATCTGACTTCTCAGTCGTGTTGCTCATACTAACTTCTTGGTCTTGCAACCATGACGTGATCGGCAATTGGAAATCATGTTAGCGGCGTTGAGGTGCATAGCGTTATCTGATCCTTCTGGACCTCCGGGTCCTTATAGATCTTCTTTCGCCTGTTGCCCGCCTGCCGCAGTCCCTAGCTTCATATTCTCGGTATGGTCTACGGGCACTTCAATAAGGGTAGGGGTATCCATATCCAGGGCGCGGCGTAGCATCGGCGCAAAATCATCCGCCTGTTCCACGCGCCAGGCAGGTATGCCGAACGATTGCGCATACTGAACAAGGTCGGGGTTGGTGAACTCAACGCCGAAGGTGCGCCCGAAGCGACGCTGCTGGTTCAGCTCAATCACGCCGTACCGCCTGTCTGTCCAGACAACATTGACGTATGCTACCCGAAGTCGGCGCGCCGTCTCTAGCTCCTGGGAGTTCATCAAGAAGCCACCGTCTCCGCTTACGGCGACAACCTTGCGCTCAGGGCGTGCCAGCTTGGCGGCCAGCCCGCCGGGCACGGCGATACCCATGGTGGCGAACCCGTTGGAGATGACCACGGTGTTAGGTCTGGCGGCCGGGTAGAGAAGGGCCAGCCATAACTTGTGCGCACCTACATCGCTCACCAGGATATCGTCATCAGCCATGCTCTGCCGCAGATCCCAGATAACGCGCTGTGGTTTCATGGGGATACTTTCGTCCGCTCCATAGCCCCGCAAGCCCGACATAGCAGCTTCTTCCCAGCGCCCTTCCTGAGCGACTTTGCCTGCACCAGGCTCACCAGGTTTCCACCAAGCGTGTTCCTGGGCCTGGCACAGCCCAGCAAGCGTATGCAGGGCGTAACCGATCTCGCCTACAACCTCCAGCGCGGGCAGGTAATGACCGTCGATCTCGGCGGGTGTGCTGTCAATATGCAGGATTTCCTTGTCACGACGCGGATTCCAAAGGGCAGGCGACCATTCCACCAGATCGTAGCCCACAGTGACTATGAGATCGGCCTCTTCAAGTTGTGGTACCGCCGCAAGGTCCGCCCCGCCACGCTGCAAGCCCACAGTGCCCAGAGCGCGCGGGTCGCGGTAATCAATGCAGCCCTTGCCCATATAGGTATGGACGACAGGTAAGTTCAGCCGGTGAACCAGATCGACCAGGGCATCAGCGGCCCCGTGCCCCGAGGCCTGCCTGCGGATTACCCCGTTGCCCACCAGTACGAGGGGACGTTTGGCGGTACAAAGCAGTTCCGCCGCTCTCTCCAGCACAGCGGGACCCGCCTGCGGGTAGGTGGTGCGCCGCACCGGCATCGGTTGCAGTTGAGTGGATACGGGCATAGCAGCGACATCTTCTGGTAACTCCAGATGGGTGGCACCCGGTTTCTCAAGCCGCGCCAGGCGGAAGGCTTTACGCACCATCTCAGGTACGGCATCGGACCGCTCTACTCTGGCGTTCCATTTGGTGATGGGCTGGAGCATCTTCACCACGTCAATGTACTGGTGCGAATCTTTATACACACGGTCAAGCCCTGCCTGCCCGGTGATAGCCACCAGTGGGGCCAGGTCCAGGGTGGCATCCGCTATGCCGGTAATCAGGTTGGTGGCACCGGGGCCAAGCGTAGCCAGGCAGACGCCGGGATAGGTAGTCAGTCGCCCGTACACATCGGCCATGAATGCCGCTCCCTGCTCGTGCCTGGTAGTGATAAACTGAATGCTCGGGCTGCGCGACAGTGCGTCGAGCAAATTCAGTATCTCCTCTCCGGGCACCCCAAATACGTACTTGACCCCTTCATTCTCCAGGCAACGTACCAGCAATTCGGCTGCATTGGCACTGCCATTGTCATCTGCGCTCCTGTTCGATTTAGCGTCTTGTGTGTCTTTCATACCTGGGGATTACCTCACCTTTGGTCAATTATGCTCATGCCTTACCGCATGACTAACTATTCGCTCTGCGGGGTGGCCGTTTGTACAGCCTGTGTCGGCCCTATCCACACTGTCTGGATGTTTACGAACTCGCGTATGCCGAACTCGGATAGCTCGCGCCCGTAGCCGCTCTGCTTGACCCCGCCAAACGGCAGACGTGGGTCGGAAGCCACCATGCCGTTGATAAACACCGACCCAGCCTCGATACGGCGAGCAAGGCTGCGTGCAGTGTCAAAATCGCGGGTCCAGAGGTTAGCTCCCAGGCCAAAGGGCGTGTCGTTGGCGACCATGATCGCTTCGTCCGCGTCTTTTACGCGGATCACCGCCGCTACCGGGCCGAAAGTCTCCTCGGCACATACGGGCATTTGCGGTGACAGGTTGGTGAGCACGGTGGGCTGGTAGAAGTAGCCGGGGCCGCTCACGCGCTCCCCACCGGCCAGCGCCTTTGCGCCCTGCTGGACAGAAAGACGCACCTGTTCGTCGAGAGCATCACGCAGGTCGCCGCGAGCCATGGGACCGACCTGGGTCTCCCGGTCCAGAGGATCTCCCACCCTGAGAGCAGAGACTTCCTGTGCAAAGAGCCGCTCAAACTCGTCCGCCACCTCCTCGACGATGATGAAGCGCTTGGCGGCTATGCAACTTTGCCCAACGTTCTGAAAGCGCGAGCGTACAGCCGTGGCCGCAGCAGCGTGCAAGTCAGCATCAGCGAGCACTATGAAAGGGTCGGAGCCGCCCAACTCCAGCACGCTCTTCTTGAGGGCGCGACCGGCATGACTCGCGACGTGCGCTCCTGTTGCCGAGCTACCGGTAAGTGAGATGGCCTTGACGCGTGGGTCCGCGATGATAGCTTCTACGGCAGAGCCTCTCACCAGCAGGCTGCGGAACGCGCCTTCCGGCAGGCCCCCGCCTCGGAAGGCTTCTTCGATTGCGAGGGAGCATTGCGGCACGTTGGAGGCATGCTTCAACAGGGCGGTGTTGCCCGCCATCATGCCGGGGGCGGCAAAGCGGAAGACCTGCCAGAAGGGAAAGTTCCAGGGCATTATCGCCAGGAGCACACCAAGTGGCTCGAAGGCGACGTAGCTCTCGGTAGCGTTACTCTTCACGCGCTGCGGCGATAAGAATCGCTCCGCGTTGTCGGCGAAGAAATCGCAAGCCCAGGCGCATTTTTCTATCTCGCCTTCAGCTTCCGCAAGGGGTTTACCCATTTCGAGAGTAATTAGCCGTGAGTAGCGCGGCTTGTTTTCTCGCAGATAGCTCGCCACGCGGTGCATAGCCTGCCCCCTCTCCGAAAGTGGGGTGCGGGACCACTCCTTCCACGCAAGGTGGGCCGATGCGATTGCGTCCTCTATTTGTTGGGGGTTGAGCTCGTCAAATGTGGCGAGCGCCTCTTCGGTGGCGGGATTTATCGACTCAATCATGGTTTTTCTCCATTTTCTCAACTAACTGCTTTGTTCTTCTTCCTACATGTCCTTGTAAAGATGCTCGGTGCGCGGTATCCCGGCATCCCAACTGCACATACTGTACAATCTCAGTATGCCCCTTACTGGTCCGGAACTGCAAGACATAGGTCGTCTGGAGAGCAATGACCTGCTCAACGGGCTTGAGCCGAGCGAGCTGGCAAGCATAGCTCTGGATGGTCGCATTCGCCGTCTGAGAACAGGCGCGTACTTATTTCGCCAGGGCGCCCAGGCTACCAGCCTCTATATACTGGTCGCTGGAAGCATCAAAATGACCCAGCTTACCCCCGAGGGCCACCAGGTGCTGTTACGTGTAGCAAGCCCGGGTGAAACCATTGGCGCGATCGCTGCCGTCGGTGGTGCGCGCTACCCGGCAACCGCACAGGCGGCGGAGGATTGCAGGCTCCTCGCCTGGGACAGCGCATCGCTCCTGGCGCTCATGGAGCGCTTCCCCCACCTGGCGATAAACGCTCTGCGCTTTATGTCCCGTCATGTGCAGGAGTTCCAGGATCGCTACCGCGAGCTGGCAACCGAGCGGGTGGAGCGGAGAGTAGCCCGCGCTTTACTGCGTCTTGCGGGACAGGCGGGACGGAGGGTGGAAGATGGCATTTTGATAGATATCGCTCTCACCAGGCAAGACCTGGCCGAGATGACAGGCACCACCCGCTACACGATCAGCCGTATGATGAGCGAGTGGGAACAGCAGGGCCTGGTGAAAGTGGGCCGAGCGCGAGTGCTTATCAAGCAACCTCACAGCCTGGTGGTCATCGCCGAGGATCTACCGCCTGCGGCTCCTTCCGACGCTCGCTGAGATGCCGAATAGACCCTAGCGCGAGCGATTTGCTGTCTGCTTCTACCCACGCGCCGAACTAATGTTGTCTAGTTTCCCGTTATCTTCGGAAGTGTGCTTTGCAAAATGGGCTATCACTTTATCCAGCCACTCGAGTTCACTCGTGAGGTGAACTATGCTGTGCTCCACGAGGAACTGTAGAGTACCGGGGTGAGGTGGTGCGAGGCGCGCAGTGTCCAGTTCTGACTGGAGCATCTCCCTGCGCCGTTCGAGGAGTTGCGTAACCTGGGACGGCGGCAGCGCGTCAGCGAAGGCGAGGCCCAGGTCCTGGGGAAACTTGGAGGGCGTATAGGTGGAAAGATTGAGGGCGAGCAGCCTTCTGAACTCGGCTTCTCCTTCAGGAGTAATCGAGTATGGTAATGTCAGAACTGGGAACACGCAGCTTCTTCTTGCTCTATTCGGGTAGACTAGCTCCTTAATCGACAGATTATTATGCTGCCAGCAGCAAGGATTCGAGGACACGGAACCGCTGACCAAACAGGTTGCGCTGCTCGGCTAAAGGTATCGTTTCTTTCGACGTAGTCCGGTATCGGAAGTAGTCACTCTGTTCGTCAAACGCCCTGCAAAATCGTGATGCTGCCTCAAATGATCCAAAACCACGCATGGGGTAATAGCGCTGCTTGATCCCTCGATGATCCTGTTCAACGCGATTATTCAAGTATCTGTTGGTCCGATGCACAACTTTGCGGCCCAATATCCGGCGTATGGCTCGCGGGTAGGAGTCATGTCCGATGAGCAAAGCGAACTATGGTCACCCTCGACGGCTTATGTCCTACAACGTCTTTGGCCTCAGTGAAAAACCTCTTGGCGGAGGCCATGTCCCTGTGCTCCGAGAGCATCGAGTCTACCAGGTTGCCATCTCGATCTATCGCCCGGTAGAGGTAGCACCACTTGCCCCCGACTTTGACGTACGTCTCGTCTGTGTACCACGAGCGCCCTACCTTGCCCCGACGCCTGGCACGCAGGACTGCGCTACGCTCCATCTGTGTAATAAGCGGGGCAAAGCGCTCTTCCCACTCGCGGACTGCTTCGTGAGTAAACTCGAGGCCACGCACCAGGAACATCTCAGCCAGGTCGCGAAGACTGAGTTTGTATCGTAAGCGCCACATCACCACCAACAGCACAATATCGGTGGGAAACTGCACATGATTGTAGACAGTATCAGTGCGTTCGTTGAAGGTGCGATCGCAGTTTGAGCAACGAAAAACCTTATAACCAAGAGAGGTTTTCTTGGATAACAGTGCCGGTGTTGAGGCTAAACAGTTGGGACAATTCATGGGTGTTCCTTGATATGATTTCACGAAAGGATACCCGATGAATGACCATCATGCCAGTCCGTGGGCTGAGTCCTGACACTTCCACATCGACTCGCTTTAGCTCACTTTTTCAGAGTGGAAAAGCGTGCCTAGCTACCTACATAATGGTAGGCTATTCCGCGTGCCCATGTGTCAGCATCTCCGCAAACTCATACATGCCTGCGGGAAACGGTTCACATGTGAACCAGGGACAACGAAAGCCGCAAAGCAGTGTCACTCAAAGTTGCACCCAGGGACAGCCAAATATGCACGCAGGGACACTCAAATCTGAAAGTGACAACATGAACCAGTGACAGCCGAAACCACAATTTAGGGACAGTCGAAATTGCACGGAGTGACATCTGAAATTGCAAGCGGGGACACTCCAAATTTGAAGTGACAACAAATCAGTAGCAATTGTCACTTTAGACTTTGGGTTGCACTGGTTTGCGGCTTTGAGTTGCACTGGTTTATGAGTAAACGAATTTCCCGCCCTTTGCGGTATTTCTCGCTGTTATTTCCCCGACTTAGCAGAGCAAGGCGAACTCAGCCTGAACGTGTTCTTGCGAAACAGGGAGCTAGAGACAGCAGGAAATGTCTCTTTCTTATTGCGTCATCAAGCTTGCCAGACCAACACCGGTACCAGTATAATGGAAGTAGCCTCAGAAGAGGCCACATAATGAGTACGGGCTACTGGCTTGCTGCCAAAAGAGGAGTGTAGAGTGAAGAGCATAGGGCTGCGAGAACTGAAGGATCACCTGAGTGAGACCATAGAAGAAGTAGAGCGGGGTGCGGTGATAGAGATAACCAAGCGTGGGCGCACGGTGGCGAGGGTAGTGCCCGTGAACCGGGATGTGAGCATTGAAGAGCGGCGGGCAATAGTGCAGGACTTGGACAGCTTGGCTGCTGAAATAGGTCAGCACACTCAAGCGAGCGATGTTGCCGAAGCAATCAGCAATGACCGGCGCTAGCCTGACGGGCGCTGGTCCCCAAGCTCCCCAAGCTCCCCAAGCTCCCCAGGCGGCTTCCACGTCTTCGGCTTCCGCTTCCACTTCCGCGTCCTGGGCGTTTTCGGGAGCAACGGTCGTCATAGATACAAGTGTTTGGGTCAGCAGACTGCTACCTCACGACTCCAACCATCAGGCTGCCCGCACATGGATAGACAGCCACATACTGAATGGTGGCTTCTTTGTGGCTCCCATGATCTTCGTGATTGAAGTAGCTTCAGCGATTGCCCGTGAAACCCTGCCTCCCAACAACCCGCAGGCCGATGCGCATAAGGCAGTCAGCCGGCTTTACGCCCTGCCCATCATGCGACTCGTACCTATAGACCAGGCACTGGTCGATGAGGCCACCGACCTAGCAGCGGACCACAGAATCAGAGG
>JBBRVL010000029.1:0-17961 GCA_038246925.1 Chloroflexia bacterium | reverse complement strand
TAGCCAAAGATAGGCAGCCCGCCACGCGCCTGCCAGTATGTGAGAAAAGGCTCGCGCAGAGAGTGCCCGGTCTGCGGGAAGAAAGCGCCTGATGAGGAAGATGTGATCTTACGAAACACGCTGTCATTTCTACCGGCAACAAGCTGCGTACCAAGCAGACTCAGCAAGACCTCGTTCTGTGTATCTCTGTACTGCTGGTGCCATTCAAGGCGCGCCCGCTCCGTATACTGGACCGTCCGGCCATTTTCCAGCAATTCATCAGTAATAGGGTAACCGAGTTGCGCGACCCCTCCGTGCGACTGCCAGTACCCGAGGAAAATACCGTGCATGCACTTGCTTGTGGTCTCAAAACACTTCTCTCCGCCGCTCAACCTCACCGTAGACTGGGGCGTCGCAGCCGCATAGGTGGCTTGCGCGTGGGGCATCAAAGGTGATGTTGCTAAAAGCAACAAGGCCGCTAATAAGTAGGCGGTCGCAAAGAAATAGTGTCGTGGCATGTTTGGTCTCCTAAAGCTGCGAAATCTGAGGCTAAAAGTTTATGTTAAGCGTAGAGTAACGAAAAGGACGCCACGAGGCGTCCCATAAGTGCATTCGAGCATATGTCACACAAGCCAGCTGGCCGCGAAGGAAGAGACACCATAGTCGATTTGTGGTGCGCGAGAAGGGACTCGAACCCCCACGCCCTTGCGGGCACCAGCTCCTAAGGCTGGCGCGGCTGCCATTACGCCACTCGCGCATGAATAAGAAAAGCGGGAGCCGACGGTCAGATTCGAACTGACGGCCTGCTGTTTACGAAACAGCTGCTCTACCACTGAGCTACGTCGGCGCGCCATAAATTATAAGGCTGCTGAGGCCCTCCTGTCAAGCGCGAGCCTGCCTGAGTGAGCGTCGGACTGATGTGCATCTGAGACAAAGAGAGGGGCATCAAGCCCCTCATTCCAGTATACATTTTGGGCAGCAGCCCTGATTGACCGGCGGTCTACTCCTGAGGAGGGGCCTCGGTTTCCATCTCGATATAAAGTATGCTTTGCCAGGGTATTACGAAGTCGTAAGTCTTAGAGCGCGCGCCGCTGTCATCGGCGTGTGATACCGCGCGCACATACTGGTGGTCAAAAGTCAGATCTCCCTGAATCCAGGAAATGCGCTCCTCGTAGCCTGGGCTTGAGCCGGTCTCATTCCGAAGACGGCGCGCGGCCCTATAATAAATCTTCCCTGTTGGCATTTCGGCCTCCCTGCAGATAAAGGTAGTTGGTAATTGTTGCTCTCACATGCGCATAGATGCATCTTTGTTGTGAGCCAGAACCGGCCTGCTGCCCTCTATAGACCAAGTTCCGATGACATACCTTGCAAAGCGCGTACCACGAACTCAACATGCTCTTCAAGCGGCTTGCCCAGCTCCTGCGCCCCTAGCACAATGTCGTCACGATTGACGTTGCGAGCGAAGCCTTTATCTTTCATCTTCTTTAGTACCGAGCGGGCGTCGACTTCGGCCAGGCTCCGGTTCGGTTTCACCAGGGCTGTAGCAACTATCAGGCCGCACAGCTCGTCACAGGCAAAAAGCGCACGGTCCTGTGGCTCTGTGCGCTCTACACCACTATACGTAGCATGGGACAAAATGGATTTCACGAAGCCAGGAGGCCAGCCCATTTCGAGCAACATCTCAGCGCCTTTCGCCGGGTGCTCTTCCGCCGTCGGGTGGATCTCCCAGTCCCAGTCGTGTATCAGGCCCAGGGTGCCCCAATACTCCTCGTCCGCCCCATACTGGCGGGCATAAGCGCGCATCGCGCCCTCGACAGAGAGCATATGCTTGCGCAAGCCTTCATTTTTAACATGGTTCTCAACAAGCGCCCACGCATCTTGTCTCGTCTTTGTGCCCAGGCTGTCTATTTCCGTGCTCAATATACTGTCCTCCTATCTGGCGGCTGTTGGGGCTGTGGTGGCGGCGTAAAACGACCACATTCTTAGATCGTAGTGCGTCTACATACTAGATTCACCCCGCATCGTAGGCCCAACGGTCGCTTTGCTGCCTAAGGGAGCGGAGGTGGTTGATTTCGCCCGCGTGGTAAAGGTCGTGCTCGATCATGGATGTGATTATCCAGCGGGTCTCCTTCGGCTCGCCCCAATTGGTCATCCGAGGCCGTAAGAGTTCTTCGTCATCGAGGGCCTCGACACTGTTCCGCAGAAGCTCATGGCCCTCTCGCAGCCATGCAACCGCCGATGTAACGCCGGTGAGCCGCCCCTTACCATCGACCAGAGGGTGCTCCCAGGTGAGGGTCGCGTCGCCAAAGGCGTGGTTGTGGTACATGAACTTACAGCCGCCGACATGCTGGACGATCTGGCTGATGGAGCGTTCGCCACCTTGCGGAACCCATAGCCAGTCGACGCGCTTGACAGACCCGATATTACCCAGTAGGGAGTGCCAATCTGTTCCCTCAAAGGCCGCATCGAGAAGATATAGGAATTGTGAGATGGCCGCTGATTTCATGGCATATATTATACCGTTCGCGGAGCGGGCAATCAACAAAGCAGGGCGCTCGATAAGACGAACGTCCTGCTTCTGTGGGCTGATTATTGGTCGGGGCGACACGATTCGAACGCGGGACCTCTTGAACCCCATTTGCAGACGCTAGGATACTCGACGACCAGGATGACCGAGGAGGTGTACCTGCACGTCTTCGACAGCATGAGGAAGGCCGCGGCGGATAGCATGGACGGGGTGCTGATGGCACCTAACAAGTAGTCGGCCGATACTTCGCACGCAAAAGGCCCACGCGGAAACTCGCCTGTGCCACTTTAGTACTCAGAGCCCTGGCGTGGAGACGGGTAATGGTATAGCGGGGCCAGGAGCAGTTGGCACTGCCGCGGGCTCGGAAGGCTTCGGCCTGCGCGAGGGAGGAGGCGGCTCCCTGTATACTCGTATAGTTATATATGTCTGCCCGTACTGTGTATAGGCAAGGGGGATTGCGCCTGGGTGGGCTTTGACCGTAACTGGGTAGCCATCATCCGCTGTCTCGTACTTGCCTTCAAACCAGGGAGCGCCAAAGAATGGTCCGTCAAACCCCTTGAACCGATATCCGCGGAAGTAACTCTTGCTTCGGCTGAAGAGGTTCCAATGGAGTCCTACATCCTTGTTCGTCAAGGCCCAACCATTACTTATGAACCAGTCCTGGTAAAACCGAAGAACGGCATCAGGATGGTCGAAGGTAACCGCATCGTATGTTGCGCATTCGACTGAACAGAAATACTCTCTCGTGAGCCATACACGATTGGGAGAGTCACTATCCATGTAGCCTACGAGGTATGCTCCAGGGTAGGCGGGAATTACTTGCATAATGGCCTTCGCGCTTTGTATCGAAGAGGGAGGACGCAGCATAAAGACGACAATAGCTAAGGCGGCGCAGACAGTCAGCACGAGTAAACCGAGAACGACGGTGCTACGTTTCACGACTCGCAAGGGCTCTCCTCTACTCATGGTAAAGCGATTATCCTAGACCCGTCGGTTGCCGTCAACATTGTAGTCAACTCAACAAGAAGGGAGCACCCACCAAAACGGATGCTCTCCTTTTCTATTCAATTACCTGGTCGGGGCGCCGCGATTCGAACGCGGGACCTCTTGAACCCCATTCAAGTGCGCTACCGGGCTGCGCTACGCCCCGCCGACACGAACTCTATTATATCAGAGTAGATAGCTTCCTGCAAACCAACCTCGGTATGCACTCGTACCTGACTACTTCTTGAACAGACCCTTTATCGCGTGTATATTCACCTGCCGGTTCATCTCCGCGATAGACTCGGTCAGGGGGATACCTTTGGGGCAGACGCGCACGCAGTTCTGGTCGTTGCCACAGTAGGCGATGCCGCCTTCGCCCTGGAGAGCGTCCAGGCGCTCATCTTTGTGCATCGCGCCCGTGGGGTGGCTGTTGTGTAGGCGCGCCTGGTTGATAGCCGCGGGGCCGATGAAGGGCGATTGCTCGTTGAAGTTGGGACACGCCTCCATGCAGGCAGCACAGGCCATGCAGGTCGAGAGTATATACGATTTCTGCCTATCCGTCTCGTTCATCTTGGGGCCGGGGCCGAGGTCGTATGTGCCGTCAATCGGCACCCACGCCTGTACCTTCTTGAACGCCTCGAATATGCGGCTGCGGTCTACTATCAGGTCACGCACCACCGGGAAGGAAGTTAGAGGCTCGATTGTTATCGGCTGGGCCAGCTTGTCGACCAGCGCAGAGCACGATTGCCGCACTTTGCTGTTGATAAGCATCGTGCAAGCCCCGCACACTTCCTCCAGGCAGTTGCTCTCCCATACAACCGCGTCTGTCGCCTTACCTTCGACCGTGACCGGGTTGCGCTGGATAGCCATCAAGCACGAGATGATATTCATACCGGGCCGCCAGGGGATATCGAACTCTTCCCAGCGCCGGTTGGCGTCGGGCTGACCGCTCGGCTTGTCCTGCCGCAACACCTTCAAGCGAATGGTTCTTTCGCTGCCTGTCGGGTTCATGCCTGCTGACATCGTTTCTCCCCGGCTGTTTATAGACCTTTAACTGCCCCTCGTTAACTCTCTTTGCCTGCCCCGGTCGCGGCCTGTATCGCGGCCCCTGTTCCATCACCTGTGCGACCGTTGCCGCCAACCGGCATCTGGGAAACCGTAGGCTTGACTGGTGCTGCGGTTGATGCGCCTTTATCAACATCATAGCGGCGTGGGCGAGGTTTGATGTACTGTATATCGACCTCTTCGTAGCTGAATTGCGGTGCGGCTGTAGGGCCTGCGAACTTCGCAATCGTTGTCTTGAGGAAGCGGGGGTCATCGCGCTCCGGGAAATCGGGCTTGTAGTGCGCGCCTCGGCTCTCGTCACGCAGCAACGCGCCAATCGTGACTACCCTTGCGAGCACGAGCATGTTCCACAACTGCCTGGTGAAGAGGAGCGCCTGGTTGCTCCACCCCGATTTGTCGGGCACGCCTATATCCCTGTACCTCTCCATCAACTCTTGCAGCTTTACGTCGGTCTCTTTGAGCTTGTCATTGTACCGCACGACAGTAACGTTGTCGGTCATCCAGCTCCCCATCTCAAGCCACATCGAGTAGGGGTTTTCCTTGCCTTGTGCGCTGACAAGCTGCTTGTAAGCATCGTTCTGGCGGGCAAGCTCTCGCTGGAAAGGCCCCTCACCTACCGTATCCGACGACTTTGCGCTACCCTTCGCGTACTTGACAGCCGAAGGTCCTGCCAGATAGAGGCCGCCATGTATGCACGACAGAAGTGAGTTCGCGCCCAGCCGGTTAGCACCGTGGTACTGGTAATCGACCTCACCTGATGCGAAAAGGCCGGGTATATTCGTCATTTCGTTGAAGTCGGTCCACAGCCCGCCCATGCTGTAATGCACTGCCGGGAAGATGCGCATCGGCACTTTGGTCGGGTCGTCGCCCACGAACTTACGGTAGATGTCTATCACGCCGCCCAGCTTGACCTCAAGCATGTGTGGGTCGAGATGAGATATATCGAGATATACCTGATTCTGGCCGTCAACGCCGAGCTTTTGACGAACGCACACGTCGAAAATGGCCCGTGTAGCAATATCGCGGGGTACTAGGTTGCCGTAGGCAGGGTACATCTCCTCGAGGAAGTACCACGGCTTGCCATCTTTGTAGGTCCAGACCCTACCGCCCTCGCCCCGTATCGACTCGGACATCAAGCGCAGTTTGTCCTCCCCCGGTATGGCGGTTGGGTGTACCTGGATAAACTCGCCGTTGGCATATTTCGCGCCTTGCTGGTAGACGGCTGAGGCTGCGCTACCTGTATTGATCATCGAGTTGGTGGAGCGCCCGAAGATGAGGCCCGGTCCGCCTGTGGCAATTATTACTGCATCGCCTCTGAAGGCGCGTATCTCCATGCTGCGAAGGTCCTGCGCGATAATGCCCCGGCAAATGCCATCATCGTCCAGCACGGCAGAGAGAAACTCCCAGTTTTCGTATTTCTGTACCTTGCCCTCGACCTCCTGGCGGCGCACCTGCTCGTCCAGCGCATAGAGTAGCTGCTGGCCCGTGGTCGCGCCCGCGTATGCTGTCCTATGATGGAGCGTGCCGCCGAACCGCCTGAAATCGAGATTGCCCTCCGGTGTGCGGTTGAACATGACGCCCATGCGGTCCAGCAGAAAGACGATGCCCGGCCCCCGCTCGCACATATCTTTTACGGGCGTCTGGTTAGCCAGGAAGTCACCGCCGTAGATCGTGTCATCGAAATGGATCTCAGCCGAGTCGCCCTCGCCCTTGGTGTTGACGGCTGCGTTGATGCCGCCCTGGGCACAGACCGAGTGGGACCGCCGCACCGGCACGATAGAAAAGAGGTCCACGTCCAGCCCAAGCTCGGCTATCTTGATTGTAGCGGCAAGGCCGGCTAAACCACCCCCAACGACTATTACCCTAGGGCTTGCCATTCAAAACTCCTTGTGCGTAACCCCGTATGATTTACTCGACGTACCTGCCCAGATTGGAATCTACTATGCCTACCAGCTAAGCCCGCCAGCCTGGATTACGAACGCCACAGCGATTCCTATCCCGACCGCGCTGACAATAAGAGACAAAGCTGTAGTAATTACTTGCGAAATGCGTTGAGATCGCTGGCCTATCGTAATTCCCCAGGTGATGAGGAAGGTCCAGATGCCGTTTCCCAGATGGAAGCCTGTAGCGACGACGCCGAGAATGTAGAAGATGAAAACCGGGAGATACGATATAGTTGCCGCAACCGTGCCTGTATCGGCGTGCGTGCTCCAGAAGGATGTGAGGCGGAACTGCCATATGTGGTAAAGGATAAACAATAGCACCATCACGCCCGTCGCCCGCTGCCACATGAACAGGTTGTTTCGTGAGTAGTTATATGACATCGTGTTGTTGCGCGCATAGGAAGCTATAAATAAGCCGTAGAGCGCGTGAAACAGAAGCGGTATGAATACGAGTACGATCTCCATCAGTTCGATGTAACGGATGCCGCGCGCGTCAGTCGCCATAGTGTCGTAAGCCTTGATCCCATAGAAAATTGCCCCGTTCTCATAAAAGTGGAAGAGGACGAAGCCTCCTATCGGCACGATGCCGGTCAGAGAATGCAGGCGGCGGAGCAAGAAATGGTTGCGCTGGACCCAGTTCGGCCTGGCAGCCGGACCTGTGGCGGGCGACGGCTGAGGAGGCGGTGCCGTTACAGTTGCCAATTGCTAACCTCCTTGTGTGAATGCGACCCCTTCGTCGCTTAGAGGTATCGGTACGTTATGAATCTATTGTACTGTAAAGCGTGCCCGTTTGAAAGTTCTCACACGCTCTTGGCAGGCATACATCCGCGTCCCGTCGCGCATCGACTAATTGCCGTTCCCGGACTCATTGATGTACTGCTGTGCCTGCTTTGCCCATGTTGTTTCGGGCGCGAGGTCAATGACCGATTTCCACTCCTTGACCGCTTCGTCCATTCTCGTCGGGTTGACCTTACTCAACGATAGCCCAAGCAGCAGGTGTATTTCGGCGCTATCGGGCGAAAGAACAGCAGCCTGTTGAAGTGTGGTAACTGCCTCATCAAACTTTTGCTGGAATATATATGTCCCAGACAACTTCAGTAGGCTCTGCACATTGTGCGAGTCGAGCTTGACCGCTCTTTCGTAGTTCACCTGTGCCTGCGGCCATTGTTTGGCGGCATAATAGATTGCCGCAAGCTCTACGGTGCATTGCGCGTTCTCAGGGTCCGATGCGACGCAGTTTTGCAGCTCGGCAAGGCGGGAGATTTCAGCATCGGGGGTGACAACAGCAACGGCAGTCGGAACAGCCACCGTCTGAACGGGCATGCCTTTGCCGCGCACATTGTCGTAAATCTGGCTCATGATCATAACGATCAGGACCCACGCCATTCCATACACCACAATTTTCTTCCCAAGAGGATTCATCTGGCAAGCCTATCTGAAGTGGTCTTCCTATCGTAAAGGTAGAGCGTTCTCACGTCTCCAGCCGGGCTTTCAGCCGTTGCATATCGCCCTCCAACAGGTTCCCCATGATGGCGCCCAGAAAGATGGAAGGGACCTTTGGAACGTCTAGGTTGATCGCGACACGGGTTCGAGATTGTCCGCCTGATTCCTGGCTCAGGCGAAGCGAAAGCATGGCTTGCGGGTCGCTGTCTATGGCGAATGTGACTCTATGTGGCGGATCAAGTTGGTGCAGCCGCAGGTTGATAACACTTTGTTTGCCGAGTAGAGTAGCCTCAGCGCGCCAGACTTGCCCCTGCGAAGGCATTCCCTCTGGGCCGGAAACTATCCTACTGATGGAGTTGATATATGTCGGCGCGTTTCGGGGGTCCGAAACGTACTTGAACACCGCCTGCACAGGCGCATCGATTATCGTCTGCTTGCTAATATCACCCAACCGGCAATTGCTCCTGACATGGAAGTTGTCTCAGACAGTAGGGGACATTTCCTCATCCCGCTTCTTTTTGCCCCGTGTGTCACCTTTCCCTTGCATATTGTACAACTCTATTACTTCCAACGTAGACGTGGCATCTTCGGGGCTTCGGTCGGGGCGCTCTTTCACAATGCGAGGGAAGCGTAATGCGTAGCCATGCCCGCCATCTGATCTGCCCGCCGGGTGCATCTGCGACCGTGTGACCTCGTCGGCTTGAAGTTCGACTACAACGCGGGGCACAACCCACAGATCGGGCGATATAATAGTGACGACGCGCGGGTCTGGGTGGGCGATTCTGTCAGGCTCAAGGCGCGAGCATAGGTCACGCCAACCTTCATCAGAGAGACCACTAGCCACTCGTGTGACGGTCGGGAAGGTGTCGGTGGCCTTGTCATAGGCAGATACCAGGAGCGAGCCAATACCCCAGGCAGCGCGGCGGCCTTTGCCGTAATAGTAGCCCACAATCACGCAGTCAACCGTATCGCGCAGTTCGGTATTGTACGACCTCTTTAGCTTGATCCAGTTGAAGCCGCGCTTGCCCGCGTCGTAGGTCCCATCCAGACGCTTGGCGACTATCCCTTCCAGCCCTTCGAGGAGGCTGTCTTCGTAAAAGGTAACTATTTCGTCTGGGTCCTCGGTATATATCACGGTCGAAGGCTGTATGCCGCCTAATCCAACCTGCGGCTTTATAGCCGATTCGAGGACAGCGCGTCTTTCTGTATAAGGCGCTCGCGTCAAGTCATTGCCGTCGAGGAGAAGCACATCGAACGCCATCAGCCTGAGTGGGAGCGTTGCGCTCATCGCCTCGATGTCATGCACCCGCCGCCTCTGCGACGTTACCTGAAAGGGGTAGTAGACGCCTGTCTGCGGGTCATACGCGAGGGCCTCACCTTCTATTATCGCTTGTCGCGCTGCTATCTGGTCATGCACCGACTTGACGACATCGGGGAACATACCGCTGAGGTCTTCCAATCCACGAGAGAAGATCGATACGTCATCACCATCTTTATGAATTTGCATCCTGAAACCGTCAAACTTTGGCTCTATCGCACACCTTCCCAGCCGGGCCACAATATCGTCTGCGTTGTTGGCACGTTCCGCAAGGGCCATCCGCACAGGATTCCCGACCTTGACGTTTATAGCCTCCAAGCCTTCCGCACCCGATGCGTACAGAGTGCGCGCCACAAGGCCGAGGTCGGTAGTGAGATTATATGCTCGCTCGATTGGCGCACGAAGGGACTTGTCGCCAGTTCTAGCAAACGAAAGAGCGTCCATCAGAGTTGGGTCGCCGATGCCGACGCGCAAGCGCCCCACGACGATGCGAGCCACATGCTTGACCTCCAGAGGAGACAACTTCGATAAGAGGGACGCCAGTAATGTAACTTTCGCTTCCTGGCTGCCGGAGCCTACTGCCTGGGTTATTTTCATCAGGTGGTCGTAGACGGTCTTCAACGGGAGGCTGTCGTCTAGTCCAGGCAAACGCTCGTTGCCTGATTTCTCAGCGAACTCCTGAGCAACGAGGCCAGCGTCGCCAAGCGCCTTGAAGCGGGCAATCACTTCGTTGTTTGGCGCGCTGAAGGCTTGCGCGACTGCCCTGAAAATGAGCATCTCACTCATCCCGAACTCTTTCTGTATGAAGTCCGGCAGGAGGCGGCCCTGCGAAAGGTACACAAGCTCGCCTACCTCAATATCGTCTGCCTGGCGTAGCATGTCGGCCAGCATCCCAATCATCAGGGTTCGACCTGTTACTGGCTCCAGTGCATCGAGGGTTGATGCCAGGGCGTTAAAAGGCATGGACATATGGTTCTAATGGCTCCTAAGGGGCAGGTTGGTGTCAGGGCGGCTTATACTTCGATTATATACTCGGCGAAACACGATGGCAAGCGCATGTGGGTGGGTAAGTGTTCAGACTGGGAGTGAAGATAAATTCACCGAGTTCACCGCAGAGGCGAGTTCGCTACGCTCATGACGCAGAGATTAATTTGGTTGGTCGTTATCTCGTTGTCGTCCCTAACCCCTAATCCCTAACCCCTAACCCCTGATCCCGGGTAGCTACACACAACCCTATATAAAATCCTCCGCGTCTCTGCGTCTCTGCGGTGAACAGTTACATAGCCAGAAGCTTACGCATACTCTACAGCACTCTCTTATGTTTTTCCTCTTCAAGGCGCGCCGGAGTTGGGGGGAGGTCATGTAGCGATGCGAACCGTAATTGTTCTACGAGTCGGGCAGTTTCGTCATCTCTGAATGTGAGTTGCACTACAACGAATCGCGGATCTGTCATCAGCCGGTTTAGCTGGCTCATGAAGAAGAGCTTGCGACACAGAACCGGGCTGTAAATAGTCGCTTCGTGACTGTCCAGGAACTGCTGGGCATTGTGGGGCGGTGGATTATCCCAGATTTCCGCAGCCTCGGGGAACTCCCGTATCTTACGAACAATCTCAAGATACCAGTTATCAAATTCCTGGCCCGCGAATTGCCGCTTGAAGATCTGCGAGCGTATGGCAAACGATGTCGTTCTCTCATCGTCAGGTATATGGTGATAAGTAGGAGATGCGGGGTTTATGAGACTGTATAAGGGCAGCTCGCCCATGGTCTTCTCGTACTCTTCATCGCTCAGCGCAAGGACGGTGCGCATTGTGCGATTGTGATACCAGCGTACCCAATGGTAATCAAGAAGGGTCACGGGTAGTGGGTCTTCTTCGTAAGTCGCCCTAATCTCGCAAACAATGGCTTCTATTTCGTCTGGCGTAGGTGATGGCGATTCGCTGTGGAAAACCGCGCTTCGCTCGTCTGAGGTAGCAGAGAGCGCGTCGAGGATTTTATTAACAGTTTCGGGTTTCGGCTTTGCCTTACGTGTCGCGCCGTTCTCCAGCCGGTTGAGATAACCGGCGTCCAATCGAGCCAATTCGGCAAGCTCGTTTTGGCGCAGCCCACGACGCAGCCGTAATTGCTGCAACCGCCAGCCAACGTCCGCTGTATCTATCTTGTCTATCTTGGAGCGTCTACCAGAACGAGGCATATAGTGAGCTTGTATGGTAAGCGAATAGGTTGCCCGCTCGAAGGATGCGGCAGACGTAGCCAGTAAAAAGCCCGATCACAAGGGTCGGGCACCTTATTCAGCCTTAATACATTATATAGTAATTCTATCAAAATGCAAGTTAAATAGTCAGTATTGGATGGTCCACACGGGAGTTCAATAAGTCTAATATTGCTTGCCTTAGCGCAAGGTGGACGGCAATATACCGAGCTGGCTCCTATATTTCGCCACCGTACGCCGCGCAATCCGTATCCCGCGCTCTTTCAATCGAGATACAATTTCACGGTCGGCCATCGGCTTGTCCTCTTTTTCTACTATTTCCTTGATGACATCCTTGACACTTAATGAAGCGGTGAAAAAGTTGGCGAAAGGCACCACCTGGCGGTTCGGCAGCATAACGTACTTGCCTGCTGTGGCCCGGCTTACAGTCGATTCATGCAGACTTGTCACTTCTGCTATCTGCGCACGGGTCAACGGCTTGAGCGAGCGAACACCATTTCTTAGAAAGTCTTCCTGGTACAGTACCAGAGCATTCGCTATCTTAGTCAAAGTTTCCCGGCGCTGCCTGATGTTGGAGATAAACAGCTTGGTGCGGGAAACGTATTGCTGGATGTGGCGTTTGTCATCTTCGGAATAAGACACCGATTTAGTGCGCAAGTCCGCCGCGATCTGGCCGTAAAGGGGATTAAGCCTCATGAAGAAGCGCCGCGATTCGACTACTTCTACTTCCAGTTCGCCGTCGACTTCCCGTATGATGACATCCGGAGCGACATACTGGGCCTTCGATTGCTTTCCCCAGGTGGAGTAGTCGTCATCGGACCATGTTACCGGATAAGGAGTCAGGTTATTTCTTATATAGTCCCTGGCATCTTCGACCTGGCCCAGTGTGATCCCCATTTTATGCGCTATCTGGCCGTATTTATGCTCGCCCAGCTCGGAGAAATATGAGACTAGAATCTCCCTGATGTGCGGTAGCTCATCGTCGGTCTCTTGAGCTATGTGATCAAGCTGCAATATCAGGCACTCACGCGGATCGCGAGCCGCAATGCCAGGTGGGCCTATACGCTGTATCGCACCGAGTACCTCATCTACATGTTCCTGGGCCACCTTGAGGTCACCCGCAACAAGCCTGGTATCGATAGTGAGAAAGCCCCGGTCATCCAGAGAACCGACCAGGTACTCTGCAATCTGCATATCCTCTTTTTCCAGGGCCGAGCGCAAATCTTGCATAAGCCGTTCGCGCATTGTTGGCTCGGCGGCAACCAGCGACACGGGGTCAAATTCATCATCGGTCATCAAGGGAAACGGCCCGTCGGAGCCTTCTTCCTTGTAGCCGAGCGCATTGAAATTGAAGTCGTCACTTATCGAGCTGGTAGTACCATCAGGCGACTTACCTCTCAGACAGTTGAAGCAGACACCGTTCTTGAGAACATCGCCGCAAATCGAGCACGTGTGATGCTCTGTCATCTCGAAGGCAGGATTCTCCTCGGCTTCCTGCTTGATAAGGTTCTGCAACTCCTGCGAAGAGAGGGCGAGCACATGGTTTACGGCTATAAGGGTAGGGGATACCCTCATAGACTGGTCGTAGTTGAGGTCGAGAGATAGGTCCATGTCGGGGTTCACCTTACTAGTATCAAAGGTAGGTCTGGTTCAGGCACAAACTGCGCCTGACAACGGGCAGCGCGTAAGCAGCCAACGCAAGAAGTGTGCCACTTTATGCAAGCAGCGCACATGTATTTGGCATAGGTCTAAAGTCTCCGCAATCGCTAGAAGGCCAGTTCCTAGCAAGGAGGCGAATATGGGTTGCAAACGTCATCTTGGAACGCTGGGGATGAGCACATTGTATAATAGGGGCTACCTTGCGAATTTTATCGACTGACAGAACAGTGAGAGGCATCCGAATGGTACAGACAGGCAACGCGATAACCCGAACAGGTAAGCTCGATCCTCCGAAGCGACTGCTCTTGGGTCCAGGCCCGAGTGAGGTTGATCCGGTAGTGCTTGAGGCGCTCTCTTTACCCCCTCTCGGCCACCTGGACCCGGCGCTCCTGGCGATCATGGCCGACACACAGGAGATGCTCCGAGCGGTATTTCAGACCACCAACCGATTTACCATCGCACTTTCTGGCACAGGTACGTCAGGAATGGAAGCTGCCTTGCTGAACACCATCGAGCCTGGGGCGCAGGTCGTTGTCGGCGTCATGGGCTATTTCGGCGACAGGATGTGCCAGATAGCAACGCGCATGGGTGCGAGCGTAACCCGCGTGGACGCTCCCTGGGGGCGGCCCCTGGATATACAGAAGATGCGCGAGGCGATTGTGCATACAAAGCCGTCTGTAGTCTGCGCTGTCCACGCGGAAACATCCACGGGTGTATGCCAGGACCTGCCGGACATATCCGATGCCGCGCATGAAGTAGATGCTTTGTTCCTGGTCGATGCCGTTACCTCGCTGGGTGGGCAACCGTTACTGGCCGACGAGTGGGGCATCGACGTATGCTATAGCGGCAGCCAGAAGTGCCTGGGCGCGCCATCTGGCCTCGCTCCCTTCACTATGAACGAGCGCGCCCTTGAGCGAGTACGCAGTAGAAAAACGCCCGTTCCAGGTTTCTACCTTGACGCTCTATTACTCGCTAAATACTGGGACGAGAGGCAATATCACCACACCATCTCAGCTCCCCTGATCTACGCTCTCAACACAGCCTTGCAGCTCCTTCAGAACGAAGGCCTTGAAGCGCGGTGGGAACGCCACCGGACCAATCACCTGTCGTTCAGAACAGGTATAGAAACTATGGGTCTAGAGTTCTTGCCCGATGAGAGCTACAGCTTATGGCCCCTGAATGCCATCTTGCTTCCCGAGCATATTGACGAAACGACGGTACGCACAAAGCTGCTAACTGAACACGGAATTGAGATAGGTGGCGGATTAGGTCCACTCAAGGGCAAGCTGCTGCGGGTTGGCCTAATGGGCTACGGCTCACGTAAAGAATACGTCGCCCAACTGCTTGACGCGCTGAAAGAGGTACTTCCAGAAAGCGGAAGTTAGCGATTCAAGAGGTTTATAATATGGCTAATTAGCTAATTAGCCATATTATAGCACTAAAGCTAACCCAAAACTAATAAGTATCAACCCCATTTAGGAGGTCTAAATAGGAGTGCCCAGGTGCGACTATTGCGCTCGTTGCGCAAGAGGTTCTACGTTGTGGATCGTGACACGATAGTTGTGGTCTACTGAAATGTGACCTCTCTGGCGATACGCCACTAGCACCTGGTTGACACGAACGCGTGTAGCTCCGATCATTCCAGCTATGTCACTCTGCGTCAGGCGGAGGGGAATCAGAATATCACCGTTCGGTTGTGTCTCCCCATATTCCTGCGCAAACGCAAGAAGCTGACGCGCTACCCTGCCGTAGACGTCAAGCGAGGCGAGCGACTGTATCTGGGCATTCGCCAGCCGTAACCGGCGCGACAGTATACGCACAAGGTTGTGCATCATTACCGGCATAGAGTCCACGCACTCCCAGAAGGTCTTCCTGTCGATCCAGCAGATCGTAGATTCTTCCATCGTGACCACGTTGGCGGAGCGGCCCAGGCTGTCGACCACGCTAAGCTCACCAACAATCTCACCGGAACCAAGTATCACCAGGATTACTTCGCCACCATCGGCTGTCTCGACGTGGATCTTCACGGTCCCTTCGAGAATAATGTATGCTACCTCGCCCGGTTCTGCCATAGTGATAATGTTGGTTCCAGACGGTACTTGCCTGCTATGCAACAGGTCATTTACGCGCGCCAACTCGGCTGGCGAAAGGCCGTTGAACAGCAAGATTTTACCAAGTTTACTGGCGTCTGAAACAGCTGGCATATGGCCTATCCTCCATCTTAATGTCGGCTCGCGGGCTGCGGTTCCCTTCAGTTCGCACTTTCAGTTCGCCCCTTCGGTTTCGTTGTAGTTCCCGGTCATGGTCTCCCGACGCCTGCGTCTGCATTCTTCACAGAGACAGCTCTTCGCTCTTTCGTAGACGCGTTCTTAATCCGGGGCATGTTGGCCGATAACCCGCGCAGTATAACTTTCATCTGGAAAGGCGTCAGGTCGGGGTACTTGCCCAGTATACGCGCTACAAGCCCCGTGATGTGAGGCGCGGCGAAGCTGTTGCCGGTGGCGGTTATCCAGCTTTCATCAAGCCACGCCACCCGGATATTTATGCCAGGCGCCCCAAACTCAACGGGCGGTGTGGGGTTATAGTAGAAAAGGTAGGGGTCCTCAACGTCGTGTGACGCCACCGAGATCACTGACGCGAAAACTGACGGGAAGGCAGGAATAGGCATGTTGTTTGCGGCCGTCACCACCATGATGTTTTTGAAGGAAGCCTGGTCTACAAGCTCGTGGAGGATACCGAAGTAGTCTTTCTTAGGCGTTCCGAGGCTGAGGTTACAGACATTCATCCCATTTTCTATTGCCCAGCGAATCCCTGCGGCAAAGACCATGCCTTTTGTAGTCAATCTTGACCCCAGCACTTGCACGCTATATAGCTCGCACTCAGGGGCTAGAGCATGGATAATACCGGCGCACGCGGTACCATGCCCAAACAAATCAGGGTGAGGCGCTTCGCTATATTCGAGGCCATTTCGCCCTTCGGTAATCGAAACACCACCGCGAAGCATACCACCGACCGCCGAATGCGACCCTTCGATGCCGCTGTCAATTACCGCAACTTTAATTCCCTTGCCTGTGCTGCCTCCCCATGCCCACTCAGCGGAGATATCGTCAAGCGGCAGACAGGGTTTGAGCGTTTTTAGGGCATCAGGAGTAAATTGCTCGCTCCATGCTGGTCGCCGCATCATATTCCAGGCGCTCCTAAATCACTTGCCTGCGCGGACCGGAGGCGGAGATAATCAGCGAACCCCCGGAGTATTGTCTTGCATACTTGGGCCTCGCTTTCACCTTGCCATACGATTTCTTGTATGAGCCTGGCAAGCTCCAGCGCCCGGTTATAGCCCGCATCTGCTTCCATGAAGTCGCCGAACGAGGGTAGCCCGCCTTGTAGATTCGCCGGAGCGTCATTAGCAGTTGTGCCGAGCGATGACAGCACTTCTCCTATAAGGGCTGTCAGATTTCGGTGAGTTCGTGATTGCTCAATAGCCACCGCCGCCTGGTTTGCGAACATTCCGAGGATTTCCATATCGGCGGAGGTGAAAGCTTCGGCATTTTCCTTATCGAGAAGCTGCAAAACCCCTGTTACTTCGTCACTATAGAAGAGGGGAACACATAGTATACTCTTCGGTATATAGCCAACACTTCGGGCTATATCAGACGCTTGACGCGGGTCGTGCTGCGCGTCGGCCACTGCCATCGGCTGCCCTGTTAGAGCTACCAGGCCCGCGATTCCGTGCCCGAGGGGTACGCGAAACTTCTTTACTTCCTGTGCCTTCGGGCCTAGCGCTACCTCGAATACAAGCTCATGGGTTTCGTCGTCTATGAGAAAGAGCGAAGCAGCACTAGCAGAGATTACGTGAGCTGCCACCTCAACGATCATCTCCAACAGTCGCGAATGAGAAACGGGAGACGCTATTGTGCCCGCGCTCGCGGCAAGGGTCAATGCCTGTCGTAACTGCTCGGCAAAGCGTTCGCGTTCAACCGACCGGCGCATTTCCTCAAGCTCTATCTGCAACAGCTCGATTCTTTTCCGCGCTTCCTCCAGGGCAAGTCGATCTGACGCCTGACCATTACTCTCCATCTGGAAGGCTCCTTCATTTCGGCCTGGCTAATACGCTTGTGTGAATGGCGCAATTGTATTGCAAACCGTCACAATTTGTCAATCAGGTCTGGAAAGCAAACATGCTTATTGACAATGAAGTCATCATCTGCTAGAGTATGCTGCGCTTGCTAGCCTGTAGCAAAGTGCGGTATTCCTATTTCCAAATACTCTAATCCGAAAACCAGAGCGGTGTTACTTATTTTACACCCCCCATGTAAACCACTTGGCTGCGAACGACTGCCATCGCCCTGTACACTGTGGCTGTAAGGTGAATGGGCATTCGTGAACGTAAGGAGCGAGGCGCTCACCCTTACACTGGCTTGAACGGCGGAGAAAACGGGTCCGCCTGCTAAGCACTGGCCCTTTGTCAATGGTCACATCAATTGAAAGGAGATACGGAGATGAGCAATCGCGACGCAGAGAACACCACTGGTGACAACGCTGGTGGCGGAGAGGACGACGTAAGCGGCTACGGCATACCAGGGCTTATGCCTCACCCAGTTCCACCTCCAGAGGTGGTGAAAGACCAGGCGAGCGACGTAAGAGACCCTAACCAAGAATGGAGAGATCCTCCTCCTTCACCCGATCCCCCTCGGATGCCTCCGGGCGTGGAAGGCGAGAAGGGTGGCCCAGCTCAATGGTAGTTCTCACACGGAGCAGGGAGGCGTTACTTCGGTAACGTCCTCCCTACCCGGTTAGAAAACGGGGCAAAGAGTTACTAAATCCCCGTTCAACT
>JBBRVL010000028.1:0-18067 GCA_038246925.1 Chloroflexia bacterium | reverse complement strand
TGAGCGAACTGAGGTCGCAATCGGTGTCGCGCATGGCGACGGCCCGCACCCGTAAGCCGCGCTCCTCCGCCAGGCGTTGCGCGTTGATCCAGGCGAGTGGTGAGTTCCAGGCAACGTGGATATTGCCTTCGATAAGGGCATCAACCTGCTGGTCGTAGTTGGAGTAAAGCACAAAATCGAAAGGGAGGTCATTCTCGACAAAGTAGTCCTTAAAACCTTCCCAAATCGTCACGACTTTCGGGTCATAGGCTACCGCCCCCATAATGAGCGTCTCAGAGTTGTTCGTGGGCATAGAAAATCTCCTCCTCTAATTCTAGATTCTGGATTATTCTGTAGAAGCTACTAATTCCAAAATCCAAAATCTAAAATCAAAACAGTGGCATACCACAGGCCGCCTTGCCGATGAAATCATACAGCACATCAGTCGTAGGGGCCATGACGGTAGCGGCGCGCGCGTCGCGGAAGTTGCGCTCAACGCCTACCTCTTTGCGGAACGCTGCTCCGCCGCAAACTCGCATTGCAAGGTCGGTCACTTCGGTTGCCGCCTCACCTGCCGCCGCCTTGATTTCGAGCACGCGCAGCATGGTGTCTTCGCGCCCACTTTCAAGCGCGGTAAACGTATCCAGCAACAGGCTGCGAACCATATCCGTCTTGATCCTCATGCGCGCTATGTATGCCCTAACCGTCGGCAGGTCGGCAAGCGAAGTGCCCAGATGTTCCAGGTTCGTGCTCGCGACATGGGCGGCGGTATTGGTGGTGGCCGCCTCCATGATGCCGATAGAGCAGGCAGCGTTCATAAGCTGAAAATAAGGGAGGACGGTGCCCATCATCACGTCGAAGCCGCCGCCGTCAGGGCCAAGCATCATGCCCTTCGATATCACCACGCCCTCCGCAAGCACCGGCGAGGAGTTGTTGCCGCGCATACCCATGCCATTGAACGGAGCCGTTATGCACAGCCCCTCGGCATCAGCGGGCAGAAGCCATATCGTGCTGGCCCCTTCAACGGCTAGCGGACGGCTTGACCAGACGTAACTATCCGCTACTCCCGCGGAGGTGGCCCAACTCTTCTTCGCGTCGAGGCGCACTTTGCCATTACCGTCCACGGAGGTGGCTGTGCTGACGGGCGCCCAGAAGTGGCTGCGGGAACCTGCTTCGGAGAATGCCAGTGTGGTGATATGGCGGCCCGCCGCAATAGCCTCGCGCACCTCACGTGGACCATGCGCCTCGATCACCGCCGTGCCCGCGTAATGCATGCACAGCACCATTGCGCTGGACGCGCACGCCCTGGCGACGCGCTCTACTGCGAGCGCGGCAGCGCGGTGTCCCTGTCCCATGCCCCCTACTTCCTCCCCGCTGATTAGGCCAAGCAAGCCGGCCTTCCCCAACGCCTCCATGCCCGCTCGCGGATACGTGCCTGTTGCGTCTACATCGGCGGCGGCGGGCGCGATAACCTCCTCGATTATCTTATCGAGAGCCTCCATGTAATTCTCTGTACTTACTGTTGCAGCCATTCTGTTTGTCTCCTTGTCTTGAGATAAAGCCCAACCGCCACTGTTTGGATTTTGGATTTTGGATTATTCTGTAGAAGCTACTAATTTCAAAATCCAAAATCCAAAATTATCTGGACTGGTTGCGCCTGAGCAAAGTCGCCCCCAGCATCGCACTAACGGCCGCTAACAGGGCTATCGCTAGCATGGGCCAAAGCCATACGCTCCCAGGGTTGTTGGGCTGCGAGGTGTTGACGCTGATATTGGGATCGACGGGTCCGGGAGTTACGCTGAGGCTGCCCCCCTTTGGCACGAGGTACGTTGTGAAGATGCGCGCCTCTTTGCTCGTCAAGTTCTCTCCAATTACAGGCAGGGCCGCACGCGCAGACCACGCTTCGCCTGCCTTGTACACTTTCTCGCTGCCATTCACTGTAAAGCGTAAGTCACCGTCCATCACGATGCTTACCACAAAGCCGCCGTACCCCTTGCTGCCGCGCCAGCCTGGTTCGAGGTCAATCGCCTGCTGCCTGATCTCGGCGTCGGCAGGCAACGTTGGCATGGGAAATCGAGCCTCGTATGTGACAGAAGGTTGGCGTTGTGACGTGCCTTCCACGGTTGTTTGCTTCGCCCCCCTCGGCAAGAGGAAGTTGGTGAGGAGGCGGGCCTTGCCGCTCCCTGTGTTCCCTGCGGCGTGGACCTGGCCCGTGCTATCGGTCCACGACTGCCCGGCGGTATGTCGCTTGTCAATTCCTCCTTGTCGCAGGGTTATCTCCCCCTCCAGCACTAGATTGATGGCCTGCCCACCGTGCGAGTGCGGCGATGTCCATGCGCCGGGCGGAAAATCAACCACCTGCTGCACCACCTCGGCTTGCAAGGGTGCGTCTGCAATATCAAACCTCGACTCGACGACCACCTTACTCCTCTCCTGGGCCGTAACGGAGACGGCGTGTCCCGATGCCGAAATCAGACCAAGAGCGCTAAGCAAAAGCGCCAGACGTCTAAATCGCATCGTTTACGTTTCCTCTCTGCCGGGGAGTGGTCGGTTCTTGGGGCTGTCGCCAGCATTATAAATCATACTCGCTTACGATGCCGCCCATGTAATAAAACTGTAAGGATGTTATCGTTTTTCGTAAGAAAATGCGCGAACACGCTGTGATATACTATTGCATCACAATGGGACCATAGTGGGGACATGCTTCTGCCGGGTGATGCGAAAGAGGCGCTTTCCCGTACTCGGAGCCTGCTTGAACGGCATTCTCATTATAATGGCGAAGCAGCCGGTTTATGGCGCAGTCAAGACGAGGCTGTGCCCCCCGCTCACGCCCCAGAAAGCGCTGGTCTTATACGAGGCATTCCTGCTGGACACAATTGGCCTCGTAGACGCGGCTTGTGCATTGGCGGGCAACGTTACCCCGGCGCTCGCTTATAGTCCGCAAGGCGCGCACGATTACTTCCGCGACCTTGTGCCTGAGCGGTTCATACTCTTGCCTCAAATCGGCGAGGGCCTGGGAGAACGCCTTTGCAATCTACCGCTTCAAGCTCATGCTCTCGGTTTCAGCACGACGGCCATGATCAGCAGCGACAGCCCGACACTCGCGCCCAACGTGGTGGCAAACTGTTTTGTTGAGTTAGCGCGGCCTGGCGTGGATGTTGCGCTCGGCCCCTGTACCGACGGAGGCTATTACCTGATCGGTATGAACGAGCCGCAGCCTGCCCTCTTCAATCGCATATCGTGGAGCACCGAGCACGTCATGCGGGAGACGCTAGCCGCAGCCGTTCGCGCAGGTTTAAGTGTTGCTACACTGCCCACATGGTATGATGCCGACACGGTAGAGGACTTACGTCAGATGTGGGCCGATCTGGAAGCAGATACGGGCCTGGCGCCTCACACGCGCGGAGTCCTTGGTGGTCCACTCTTCTCTGCGATCTCGCCACGCCTTCGCAAAGTCGAAAGTTAGGAAAGAAACCTGTAATATCTTGGTGCTATCATATTGAGGACGTACAAGGCTCAAACCGTGTAGATAGAATGTAGATAGGAGGTAAATAAATGGCTGCAACAGATCGAGTAATGGACCCGCCCGGCCCGCCAGGCACACGGGTAGGACTGACAGACGCGGGGGACAGGCCGCACGACGACCATGCGCACATCTGGCCGATACGTCTTGCCAGCATACTAATGGGCATCCTATGGTTCACTCAGGTACTCTGGAAGCTGCCGTGGAACACCTTCGGCTCGCCCGGCCTTCAGCCGAACCCCACGCCTAGCGCACAACAACCCGGCCCCTTTATCGACAGCGGCGAAGGACTGTACCACTGGATAACCCAGGAGGCGCTATACGGCAACTGGCTCCTGCCTTTCTACGGAGATATGATCAAGAATCTCGCTCTCCCCAACTGGCAACTTGTAGGATGGATGACCTTCTTTATGGAGTCGTTCACCGCTATCTCGCTCATCCTGGGTCTGCTCAGCCGCCTCGGCGGTTTAGTCAGCTTCGTGCAAGGGCTGAACCTTTTCCTCGGATTGGCGCAGGCCCCGAACGAGTGGGAATGGACTTACATTATGCTCTTCACCCTCGGATTCATCTTCATGATAACAGGCCCTGGCCGCAAGTGGGGCATCGACCAGGCGCTCAGGCCGCGCCTGAGAGAGCAGATGGCAAACGGCAACGGCCTGGCGCGGCTGCTTTACCGGGCGACATAGCGTGCGCAAAGGTAATAATGGCCGTCTGCTGTTTTGGACGCTGGGGGCTATAGGACTTTTTCTCGCTAGTCGGCTACTGGGCGCTTTACGCTAATGCCAGCCTCAGCAGGGATGCTTCTGCGGTCGGCTCATATGTCTACATCTTCTGTGGGCTTTTTGTAATCTACCTGCTGGCCTGCGTACTTGTTTTGCGGGCCGGCAGGGCGCTTCCCCTGCGGCCAACCCTGGTGTTGATCGCGGTAGTAGCGATTCTGGCGCGTGGGGTGCTGGTGTTCGCGCCGCCCACCCTCAGCAACGATATGTACCGCTACATCTGGGATGGGCGTGTGATGTCGGCGGGCATCAGCCCCTACGCTTACCCGCCCGGCGCGCCCGAAGTCGAGAACCTGCACCCAGAGGGCTACTGGATATGGGACCACATCAACCGCAAGAGCGCCATAACCGTCTATCCCCCAGGCGCGGAGCTTTTCTATGCGGGTGTGTATAAGGTCGATCCTGACAGCGTGACCTGGACTAAGACCGCATTGGCGCTGGTGGACCTTCTGAATTGCCTGATACTTTTCCTAATACTCCGGCGTCTGAATATGTCTCCCCTGCGTACACTAATATATGCCTGGGCGCCGCTGCCCATAATCGAGTTCGGCGGCAGCGGCCATGTAGAGGCCCTATCGGTGTTCTTCACGCTTCTGGCTATCCTCGCAGGTATAATAGCGGTGCAGCGCAAGGAGACCGAGAACGCCGGCAAGCTGGGCACAGCCACGGCTCTCGCGTCGGTAGCGCTGGCGGGCGCGGTGCTGGTGAAGCTGGTACCCTTGCTTTTGCTGGCGGCCTGGACCAAACGATTCGGCTGGAAGTTCGTTGCATTGTGCATCGGAATTGTGGGGGTAGTTTACGTGGGGTTCGTAGGCGCGTTCAACTGGCACATTTCCCCCTTCCTGGTTACATATATCGCGGACGAGGAAAGTAACGCACCGCTTTACCATCTCCTGGGGGATGTATTAGCTCCCGCCATCGGACTGCCTGATGCCTTTGTGCGGTTAGCTCTGTACGCGGCTTTGATCGCTTTCGCTCTATTCTTGTTCTCGAAGAAGGAGCACAATCCCTATGATTTTATAGGCAAGAGCTTTCTGCTTGTGGGCGCTTACCTCCTGTTGACGACGAGTGCCCACCAGTGGTACGCAACCTGGCTGCTCTTATTCGTGCCGTTAGTGCTACCGCCCGATGGCTTATCTTTATTCGAAGGTGATGGCGAGGAGGAAGGTCACCTGCGACACAGCAAGTACGGCCCGGCCTTCGCGGCGCTGGCCTACACCGGACTGACCTTTCTTGGATATGCCCTATTCGCACTGAGGCTACCGACCGTGCCGGAGCCGATACTGGCGCTGCAACTTGCTGCCGTAGTGGGCCTGGGAATATTGTGGCCCATCGCGGGGGGGCTTTCTTCTGGACAAAAGCAAAGGAAACGCATTAGAATTCACCACAGAAACGCTGAAAGCGCAGAGATAATTTGAGTGCTAATGATGACATAGCAGGTAGCATGATTGCTTTCACCTCGTTTTAGCCCGGAAAGGGACGCCTGATTGCGACTTCCAGATACAGCCCCAGATACAGTCAAAGATAAAGCCCAGCCTCTCCACTTCGGGCCGTCTGTGGTGAAGGAGCGCCCACTGCCGAGATCGCTTTATATCGAGCCGACCAACAGGTGCAATTCGCTATGCACGACCTGCCCGCGCACCTTCTTTCCTATGGAAAGCCCCGCCGACATGTCGTTCGAGCGTTTCAAGGGGATAGTCGATCAGTTCCCTCTGCTGGAGCGAGTGGTGCTGCACGGTCTGGGCGAGCCGATGCTAAACCGCGACCTTGTGCATATGATCGAGTACCTCAAGGCGCGCCCTGAGAATACGCACGTTATCTTCAACTCCAACTCCCTTTCCATGACGCCCCAGCGAGCCGAGCAATTAGTCACTGCAGGACTGGACGAGTACCGCGCAAGTCTCGATGGTGCTACGCCTCAAACGTACCTGGCTGTGCGAGGTGTCAATGCCCTGCCGAAGGTGATTCGGAATTTGAGGATGTTGGTAGAAGCAAAGACCAGGCTTGGAGCAAAGACCCCACATATCTCCGCGTGGTTCATCGCAATGCGCGAGAACCTACACGAATTGCTGGACGTGGTACGCCTCAGCCACGAAGTCAGTATCACGGAGTTTTACATGCAGCGCTTCGTCTACTTCGGCACAGGGTTGGGGGTGGAGGAGCAGTCGCTTTACCACAGATTGAAGGAAGAGGAGCGCGAGCTGGTAGGGCAGGCCGAGCAGTTATGCAAAGAGCTAGGCATGAGCTTCCATGCTGCGGGGGCCACAACGCCTGTGCAGATGATGTCGGCGGTGACGCAATCGAGCCAGCCCTGGTCTGAGTGCGGCCGACCAACCAGCCTGAGCTATATCACGGCCAATGGCAACGTCCTCTCCTGCTGCTTTGTGCCCTTCGTCACCCATGACTATATGGAGGGCGAGGGTGGGCTTATCCTGGGCAATGCGTTCGAGCAGCCGTTTCACGAGATATGGAATGGCGCGCCATACAAAGAGTTCCGCCGCCGCATCCTGACCGACGAGCCGTTTGACTGCTGCAAAGGGTGCGGCAGCAAGTGGAGCCTTTGACCAGTAATGAGGGCAGAACTCATTAGTGGTCAAAGGCCGGAGACTACTGGCTTCCAAAGTTTCGTACGAGCCTGGAGATTGTGGCATCAAGACCAGAAATAGATATGGAGTCGTTGTAACAGTCCCGCCCGACTGCGCTGCCGCTGGCGTGATAGCTTTTGCAGGCAGTATGTGAGGAGAAGAACGATGTCTAGCTTTACAACCGAAACCAGGATAGACGCGCCGGTAGATAAGGTGTGGGCTGCTTTAGCTGACATTGGTGCAATTCACAGGTGGAATCCTGGAGTAGTCCAATCCCACGTTACGACTGACTCAGCTTCCGGCATAGGTGCGGGCCGCCATTGTGACTTGGGCGGTAGGAATTACCTGAAAGAAGAGGTCGTCGAGTGGAGCATGAGCAAGCGTCTGACTATGCGTATTACCGATACTAACCTACCCTTCAAAAGTGCGGATATCCGCTTCAGACTACAGGCTGACGGCAGCAGCACGATCGTAACCGTCTCGCCCGATTATAGTCTCAAATTTGGATTGCTCGGGAAGATGCTCGACCGCTTATATGTACGTGGCAACTATATGAAAGGAATGAGAGCGTTGTTGTCTGGGTTAAAGCGTCATGTTGAGGACAGCACTGCGCGTGCCGAATAACTAAAACTCTCTACTAGAAGAAAGCATAGGTTCCACACTAAGTTGTACTTGCAACCAACTCGGTCCTCAGTCCCTATTGCTCATTGCTTAGTAGTCGCGGTAATTCCCGCATGGAACGAAGAGGGCAACATCGGCCGCGTAGTGGCCGACATACCAGGCGACCTGTGCCCAACCGTGATTGTAGTCGACAACGCGAGTACCGACCGCACAGCGGAAGTAGCTCGGGCAGCCGGGGCTGTGTTAGTACACCAGCCACAACGAGGCTATGGTTACGCCTGCGCCGCAGGGGTCGCCGAGGCGTACAGGCGGGGCGCGGATGTGATCGTGTTCCTCGACGGGGATTACAGCGACTACCCTGAGGAGATGACCAGCATAGTCTCACCGATCCTCAAGGGACGGGCCGACCTGGTCATCGGCTCGCGCTTGAGTGGAGGCAAAATGGAGAGGGGCGCGCTCCCTGCTCATGCCGCTTTTGGCGACCGGCTCATCGCCCTCCTTATGAGGCTTCGCTTTGGGGTTCGTATCACCGACCTCGGCCCTTTCCACGCGATACGAGCCGATGTCCTCCGTCAACTCCATATGCGCGAGATGACATATGGGTGGACCGTGGAGATGATCGTTAAAGCGGCCCGGCGCAAGCGTCGCATCGTGGAAGTGCCGGTGAGCTATCGCAAGCGGTTGAGCGGCGAGTCGAAGGTCAGCGGCAACCTGAAGGCGAGCCTGAAGGCTGGCTGGCGCATAATTGCCGTCACCTTGCGCCATGCGCTCTAACTTTAGGTTAGCTCAAACTACTCCGGCGGACCCTGAGTATAACGCTGCCGGCAAAGAGCTACGCTTTTTGTGGATAGGCGGCGGAATTCTGGTTGCCGGGTGCGTGGCATATCTCCTCCTGTTCCAGTCAGGCGCGCTGTGGGATCGCCCAATCCCTCTACCCGGCGGCGAAGATGGGCCGTTTGGAGCTGTACGCAACCTTTTTCCGGCTGAGTGGCTCCAGGCTGGCCGAGGCTCACTATTGGGCCTGCTCAACGTGGGCATCTACCTGCTAATCCTTGCCGCCCTCTTTGCGACCTACTGGTTGGTTCTACGACACGCCCTCCGCCTGCAGAAAGAGGGGGACGGCCGCCTTTCGCAAATAGGTGGGCGAAATAGTCGCATCCTGTGGCAAATCTTGTTGGTCACTGGGCTAGCCTTGTTTGTGCTTCTGTGGCTACCCGGCACGCAATCAAGCGACCTGCACAGTTACATCTGGTACGGACGCATACTGGCAACCTTCGGCGACAACCCGTTCATCCACGTCCCAATGGAGTATGCGGGCCGGGACGTGGGTGGCTGGCTCTCGCAGGTGTACTGGAAAGATGTGCCGTCGGTCTATGGGCCTGTGTGGGCGCTATTGGCAGGCGGGGTAGACTGGTTAGGTAACCTGGTGAGCAGTAGCGACATATGGCCGCACTTATTGGGGCATAAGCTGTTGGCGTCAGGAGCGCATCTCGCTAACGTCGCGCTGATGTGGCGCGTGTCGGGCCTCATAGCCCAACGCTATCTGCCTTTACCCAATTCTGGCCCTCTAATGCCCAGGGAGAAGGCTGTAGAACAGCAACGCGGAGCTCAGTTAGTCGCCACCCTGGTCTACGCATGGTGCCCTCTTGCCTTGATCGAGTTCGGAGGCAACGGGCACAACGATGCGCTAATGCTCACGGGAGTCTTGTCTGCCCTATGGCTGCACCTGACTGGACGCTGGCGGCTGGCTGTCGTTGTCTTCGCTCTGGCTGCGCTCGTGAAGGTGGCAGCGCTTCTCCTGCTACCAGGCTACTTGTGGCTCCTCTTCCACGGGACAAAGTCCAAAGTCCAAAGTCCAAAGTCTGAGATCAAGACTCAAAAGCGGCTTCTTGAAGTGGGCCAGGCTTTGCTCATCGTGGCAGCGACCTGGACTCTTTTCTACTTGCCCTTTTGGGAGGGGCCTGAAACTCTACGCCCTCTGTTGGGTGGGCCAGCATCGAACCGTTTCACGAACTCATTGGCCTCGATGCTGCGATTCCAAGGGGGAGAATGGCTCCACGCGCTCGCAACAGCAAATGGCTGGGAGGCGATAGAGAGGCAGAGCGTAGATGCGATGCGCTATGCTCTTGAGGGACCTTTACGCCTACTTACTTTAGGGGTAACCGTGCCTATCGTGGTGGCAGCCATCTGGCGAGGGCGCACATTCCCGTGTATGGTAGAGGGATGGGGCTGGATGCTTTTCGTCTACCTGACGGTAGGAGCGGTGTGGTTCTGGCCCTGGTACGTTACGTGGCTGCTGCCTATAGCAGGACTTGTGGGGCAGGGGCGTCTCTTCAGGGCAACACAGGTACTTTGTGCAAGCAGCCTGACGCTATATGCACTGTACCCCTTGACATCCCCACCCCTTGAGCAAGCGCCCTACTACCGCTCTCTTATCATGTTTGCTCCGCCTGTGGCCTATGTAGTAGTTTCTGCCGTGCGCGCATTTTTATGGGAGCGTAAACTGAGACTACAGCCTGGGCTACCTGTTACCTGATCTGGCCTCAATATGCGAACGCTTATGAATGGGCTTACTTCAGAAAAGTGGACGAGAGGAAGACTCTTATCTACAATATGGAGGAAGCACTAGATGATGCCTAAGAAGTCACCCTCAACGCAAACGCCGGAGCCTGGGATGTTGAAGTTTATAGTGTCGGAGCCTGCAGCAGCGTTGGCTGCAATAATCGCTTCCCGCAGGGTACACTCTGTTGTATCACGTGCGCCCGTGCCGAGGTCGGCTGTGGCGTTGACGGTGAAGGTAGCGACCGTAGTGACAGACTTCGCCCCCGAACTGTCCGTGCTGGCCGTTACGCTAACCTCGGGCCTACCCGCCTGCGCTGCCCCACCCAATAAGAGTGGCGCGAACACAATTACGAAAGCGATTAGTCTGATGGAATCAAGCTTGTGTCTCATGAAAATATCTCCCCTCCCCAATTGCATACCCTCTCTGTTCGAGGATTACTTCTTGTGGCTCTCAGGCGATAGCATCGCCTGTAGCAACCCCACCAACCCCTGCCAGTCGTCGAACCGGTGCGTTTCTCCGTCTACCACGCGCTGCACCCTACCGTGCCATTCGGCTGCATGACCATCTTGGCTCCCTGGGCTCTCGCTGACCAGGCGGACATGTCAGTACGTACCCTGCAATACCTGGAGGCGGGAGAGACTACTCCCAGCGCGCAGACGCTACAGACACTCCGAGAGGCGCTGGGGGACGAAGTGTTCGGCATGATAGGCAGTGGTCCACAGGGTAGGGATAAGAGGGGTAGACCACGGAAGGTTGGGAGGAACCACGACTAGATCTGCATGCTAAATATAGGGTGCGGTTTCTCAGGTAAAAGCCAACAGCCGTAAGAGATCCGAGAAAATGGGCGAGGAGCACAATACGCAGAGCGGAACGTAGAAACCTATATATCAGGAGGTATAACCATGTCAGCAGATTTAAGGGCTGGGGCGCAAGGACTCGAACCTCAACTTACTGATCCAGAATCAGCTGTCCTACCATTAGACGACGCCCCAATGCGACTTCTATTATAGCAGTTGGCACAATTGTTGTCAAACGTCGTTTGGCTCTGCGGTACACAGCATTTTCAGCCTACAACAGAGTAGCATAGCGTTCTGGTATAATTACTGTCTATGGAAGCGACTCGTTCCACCCGCACTACAGAAATTGATCATGAGCTAAGGCAGAAAGGCCACAAGCTCACTAAACGCAGGCTTATGGTCGTGCAGGTTCTGGCCGAGCTAGGCAACCATCTCACGGTCGATGCGATATTGTCTGCTGTGCAGGAGCGTTACCCTTCAACGAACAAGACGACCGTTTACAGGACGCTAGAGCTTCTCAACGAGCTTGGCCTCGTGCTCGTAACGGACCTCGGCAGCGGCAGGCTGGAGTTCGAGTTGGCCGGCCACCCTCACCACCACCTGATTTGCGAACGCTGCAGTGCGCGTACCGAGGTGGAAGACCGTTTCCTGCAGCCGTTGCGTGAAAGCCTGCTGGAGCACTACGGCTTCAGCACCAACCTGCACCATTTCGCCCTCTTTGGTACTTGCCCTGAATGTAATAGCCAGCCCGCGTGATCGTACTAAACCATCTCAGTTGATGCGTTAAACGTATAATAAAGTAGATTACAATGGAAATGAGCAAGTGGCTTCGTTTGTAGAGCCACCTGAGGACACGAGATGAGCACGATAACTAGACAAGGTGAGCCGGTAATACTCTCCTCGGCGGCTGATACGCCTAGGCACCCCTACATAGAAAGCTCCTACGCCTACAAAAGGCGCAAGACAATTGAAGTCATGGTCGGCAAGGTCGGCGTGGGGGGCGACAACCCTATCCGCGTCCAGTCGATGACAACCACCAGTACCCAGGATGTAGAAGCCACCCTCGCGCAGACTATACGCCTGGTGGAGGCCGGGTGCGAGATCGTCAGGATCACAACGCCTGCCTCCAAAGATGCGCGCGCTCTCGGTGAGGTCAAGCAGCGCCTTCTAGCGATGGGGTTAGATGTGCCCCTGGTTGCCGATATCCATTTCAACCCTTCCGCCGCGATGGAAGCCGCGCTCTATGCCGACAAAGTGCGCATCAATCCTGGCAACTTCGCCGACGAGAAGCGCTTCAACGTGCGGGAGTACACGGACCAGCAATACCAGGCCGAGCTTGACCGTATCGAAGAGCGGTTCAGCCCGCTCGTTCTGCGCTGCAAGGAACGCGGCGTATCTATGCGTATCGGCACCAACCACGGCTCCCTCTCTGATCGCATTATGAACCGCTTCGGCGATACCCCAGAGGGTATGGTCGAGTCGGCCATCGAGTTCGCTGCCATAGCGCGTAAATATGACTATCACAGCCTGATCTTCTCGATGAAGTCGAGCAACCCGAAAGTGATGATCGCGGCCTACAGGCTGCTGTCGGCGCGGCTTGACGCCCTCGGCTGGAATTACCCCTTGCATCTAGGCGTAACCGAGGCAGGCAACGCCGAGGATGGGCGTATCAAATCGGCTATAGGTATTGGGTCGCTGTTGGACGATGGACTGGGAGACACAATTCGTGTATCGCTGACAGAAGAGCCGGAGGCGGAGGTTCCTGTTGCGTTCGCACTGGTGAAGCCATATAACGAGATGAACAAACGGGTCAGAGTGAGGCCCGATGGGTTCATAGGCATAGCGACCAAAGGTCATGGAATAGACCAACTGCAAGAGCCGGAGCTTCCAGGAGAAAATAACGTAGTGCCCGAACTCCCTGATCTGCGAAATCCATACCACTTCGCGCCACGTCCCACTTACGAGGTAGCTACCGGACAGGTGAAGGTGGGTGGGATGCAGCCTATTGCTGTGGTTGCTGATGTCGGCGGGCCGGAGGATTGGCCCGAGGGCGACTTGTTCAAGGCAGTCGCTGAGCTAGCCAAGCGCAAGGGGCAGAATGCAATACGCCCTGACCTCATCCGAGTCCCTTTGTCTGAATTAGGCGAGATTGAGCCTCTGGCCGCCGAGTTGAGACGCCGCAGTGAGGAAGAAGACCCCAGCGCCGGTAAATCGTCTTTGGGCTTGCTTGTTGATGCCCAGGATGATTATGCTTCTGCCGCCGAAGCAGTTAGCCAGCTTAGCGGCATCGGTGCTCTTCAACTTGGGGAGCCGTGGGGCGAGGATATTGACTGGGCTGCATTCGAGCAGTGCGTCAAGGCTGCAATAGATGCAAGGGTCCCCCTCTGGCTCCAGGCGCATGACCTGTTCATAACTTTTGAGAGCTGGCAGAGCACACTGACCGGCACCGGCTACATGGCTGTTCCTACCGTTGTCGATATGGCTTCCCGCGCCCATGCGCTAGGTCATAGGGGGCTGGTGCTATCTGTGATTGCTGGCGAATGCACTCCCTCATACATGGTAAGGGCAAACCGGCTCCTTTCGTCGCGGCTAACCGAACTTGGGCGTAAGTATCCTATCCACCTCATAGGTGATACAGAATCTTTCGGGAAACCGTTGAGCACCGACATAGACACTGATGCGCAATTGATCGGGGCTTCAATTAACTTAGGCTCCCTGTTGTGCGATGGCATAGGCAATAGTGTTGAGATAACTGGAAAAAGCTCTACTGATGAGCGCGTAGCCCTTGCCTTCAACATCCTTCAAGCAGCAGGCTCCCGCGTCATCAAGGCCGAGTTCGTGGCCTGCCCCTCTTGCGGGCGTACCCTCTTCGACCTCCAGGAGACCACCGAGCGCATCAAGGCAGCAACAGGCCACCTGCGCGGCGTGAAGATAGCGGTAATGGGCTGCATCGTGAACGGGCTGGGTGAGCTTGCAGACGCCGATTTTGGGTACATGGGAGGCGCTCCCGGCAAGGTGAACCTATTTGTCGGCAAGGAGTGCGTCGAGAAAGGCGTGCCGACCGAAGAGGCTGTTGACCGCCTCACCAACCTCATCAAAGCGCACGACAAGTGGGTGGAGCCGGTGCGAAGGGACCAGTGACCAGTGACCAGAAGGCAGAAAGGAGTGGGATCGACCCCGCTCCCTTTTATTTAGGCTGAACACTACAAGCATACGCTGTGTGGCTTTGGTGATATACTGGGACTGCTCCCGTTTTGGGAGACTATCAATGGAGATATGATCCCATGACATCTACCCCCAACCGTCCAGCGGACGATCTTTTCGCTGAATTCGCCGAGCGCCACCTGAAGAGCCTCTTCGAGTTCATGCCCCCTATGGCATCCAGCCTGGGGCTGCATGACTATGACGGTCGCACACCCAATCTTTCGCCCGCCAATATGCGGAAACGTGTCGAAATGCTCGATAAGGCCCTGGAAGAGTTGGACAGCATCGATCCAGGAGGCTTCGATCCTGATATGCGTCTCGATTACGACCTGCTGCGCCAGGGGATTATGGCCGAGCGCTTCAGGATAGGCGAGCTACGTGAGCATTCTTATAACCCGATCTTCGTAATGTGGATTGTCGATGTGACTAATTATATAAAGCGAGATTACGCCCCGGTCGAAGAGCGCATCCGCAAACTGATCGAGTACGAGCGCGGCATACCGATCCTGATCCGCCAGACCATTGAGCTTCTTGAGCCGCCCCTTGCTCGCTACCACATTCATATAGCTATGCAGTTCTGCGGCAGCCAGGCAACTTACATGAGGGACAACTTACCGCAGACTGTTGCCTCGCTGCTCACCGACGATGACCTTCTTGCCCAGTTCGCCGAAGCCAACGGCCGCGCTGTCAGGGCTATCGACGACTACATCGATTTTCTTCAGGAGCAAATGGCCTCCGCCCGCGAGGAGTTCGCCATAGGCGAGGAATTGTTCTCGAAGATGCTCGCAACTAATGAGCTGGTAGATATACCCCTAGAGCGGGTACTCGAAGTAGGGCGCGCCGACCTGGAAGCGAATAAGCAGGCGCTGATTGAGGTAGCCAGGCTCATAGACCCGAACAAAGATGCGCGTGAAGTGGCAGATATTGTCTCAGCCGACCACCCCACGGCTAGTACTCTCATCAGCGAGACGGCGGCGATGCTGGAAGAGATCAGACAGTTTGTAATGGACAAAGACCTTGTGAGCGTGCCCTCCGAGGTACGGTGTGAAGTGCGTGAGACGCCTGAGTTTCTGCGCTGGGGCTTCGCGTTTATGGACCCGCCTGGGGCGTTCGAGGAGAAGGCAACCGAGGCCTATTATTACGTCACACCTGTCGAGGCCGATTGGACTGAGACCCAGCAAGAAGAATGGCTACGACGCTTCAACTATTCGACCCTGCGCGACGTGTCGATTCACGAGGCCTACCCCGGCCATTATGTTCACTTTCTCCATGCCGCCAGGGTGAAATCTCCTATCAGAAGGGTCTTCGGCTCTTACTCGTTTGTTGAAGGGTGGGCGCATTACTGCGAGCAGATGATGGTGGAGGAAGGCTACCGAAGCGAGAATCCGCTTTTGCACTTCGCGCAATTGAGCGAGGCCCTGCTGCGTAATTGCCGCTATGTCGCCGCTATCTTGATGCATACGGGCCGGATGTCACTAGATGAGGCCACCCGATTCTTTATGGAAAATGGCTTCATGGAGGAGTTGCCCGCGCAAAAAGAGGCGTTGCGCGGCACGTTTGATCCTGGTTATTTGAACTATACCCTCGGCAAGCTGATGATCTTGCGCTTGCGCGAAGACCTGCGCGCAAAAGAAGGGGAAGGCTTCGATCTGAAATCGTTCCATGACCGCATGCTTGCGCTCGGATACCCACCCGTTCCGTTGGTGCGACGACACCTCCTGGGCGAAGAGAGCGGGTCCATTCTCTAGGAAATCCCTCTCCTGTTGATCTCCCTTACTCAAAATATATGCATAGGGCAAAGAAAAGAGGCTCCCATCTCGGAAGCCTCTTTATTACACACGGACCGGGTTACGGCTTGGGTGTTGCCGTGGCTGCCGGGCGGGCGGTTGGCGTCGGGAAGAGTGTCTCGAAGTTTGTAATGCCAGCGTCGTCGGCGACCTGCCTCAGAGGGTCGTAGAACGAGTCGGTCACAGGGGCGAGGTCGTCGATCTGATACAGATCGTAGATGAACCTTCGTCCCTGCGCAGTAGTCGTAAGCTCAAGCAGACCCTGTTGGATCTGGCGTCGCATCTCCGGGGTAACATCCTTGGCTACAGCCACGGTGTCGTTCGGGATCTGCTGAGACTCACCGATGATGCGCACCTTCTGGTAAACATCCTTCAGAGTGCCTACAACATTGCTGCGAGCATCCGTCGGGCCGCCGGTTAGCGGGTCGATAGGACCGCCAAACACCGCGCCACCACTGACCTGACCGTTATACACGGCGGTCACGACGGCGGGATGCGTGCCTGCATTGAAGACATTGCCTGCGCCGAAGAAGGCTTCAAGGTTAGGCGGGGAGCCGGTGACTAGTCCCAGGTTCTTGAACTGGGCGACCGGGTAGAGATAACCGGAGGCGGAAGCCGGATCGACGAAAGCGAACTTCTTACCCCTGAAGTCGGCCAGTGTTTTGATATTGGGATCGGCGGTTATGATGACCGACGGGTAAGTAAGAAAGCCCTTGCGAACGGTCGAGAGGATAACCTCAGCGCCGTTCTTCTGGTGCGCCAGCACATAAGCAAAAGGCGCGAACCAGGCGACTTCCACGTTGCCCTGGCCCATCGACTCGATGACGGCAGCATATGAAGTGGCGGGTGCGGGCACCTGGAACGTGTAGCCTGTTATCTGCCCCAGCAAATTGGCGAGAGGCTGGCCGTTGGTGGTGATCGCCTGGCTGTTGATAGATGGGGTAAATACCATGCGTATCGGCTTTTCTTTAGAGCCAAGCGCTCCAGCAGCAACTGTTATCGGCTTCACATCAGGGTTCGGGAAAGCCTGCTGGCCGGCGTTCTTGTAGCGCCAGTCAAAGTAGTGCGCGCCGATGTTGCTCATCTGCACGCGCCACTCGGCGGCAAACGAGGGGATATAGGTGAGCACGCGACGCTCGAAGAGCTGGATCAGAACGTCCTCTTGCTTGCCCGCGACCTTTACATTAGCCCAGTACGGCTCGGAAATAGCGAATCCAGTGGTGTAGAACCACGGGTCGGACAGCTTCGCGGTAGACGTCTTGCCGTCTGCGCCAATTACAGGGCCTGATAGGTTCAGAAAGTCCCAGAACTTGTCGGCTATGTTATGCTGGGTCTCTGTGTTGTACTTGCCAAACTTGACGCCATACTTCTCTTTAGTGGCGTCACGCGAGGCGATACCCGCCTTGTTCACGTTCTGCGCGACCGTCTTTCCGGTCAAGTCTATGAACGGGTGGTCACCGAGCGGGGAGTTGGCGATTAAGGCAAACGAAGCGTAGGTGGGCGCGTTCAGGTCGTCGATGTCGGAGGCCAGCGGTATGTTGGCCGAGTAGCGCGTCTCATACTGCGTGTTGCCGACCTGCATCTTGCCGGAGATCATCTCTATAGTGAGCAGGCCGTTCGTAACAAAGAATGGATCGGTCTGGCTCTTCTTCGGGTCGTTTATCTCCATGCGGCTCTTATCAAAGTATTGGACCTTGCGCGTGCCGCCTTCACCTTCTACATACTTTTCACTCTTGTTCTCACCTGGGCTTGGACCCCAGTACCATGAGCGGACAACACTTTTATCCGCCACCGGCTTGTCTGTGCGTGTCCACACGCGCTGGAAGGCTGCGTCGGCAAAGCCGGTCTGTGCCGCCACCGGCTGATAGACTGCCACTGCCGGCACGAGCACCGTCAGCAGCGCCGTCGCCCCCATTATCCTTTTTTGATTACCCAATGCCTTTCTCCTTTCAAATAAGAGAATCATCCTTGCTCCTCACGCTCCATAAAATCCCAATAGCACACAGTTGCGCCGCGCAACATAGTAATGCGGCTAATCAAATAAGCTATTTGGACCGACACAATTATAGCATAACGATGTGGTTATGCAAGACATCCTGGAAGAAAATTTAAGGTGTTCAGGATGCTTTGAAAATAGGGATCAGGGATCAGGGATCAGGGATCAGGGATCAGGGATCAGGGATCAGGGATCAGGGATCAGGGATCAGGGATCAGGGATCAGGGATCAGG
>JBBRVL010000027.1:0-18069 GCA_038246925.1 Chloroflexia bacterium | reverse complement strand
TTTTGGATTTTGGATTGTTTCGTTAGCCGTTTCTAATCCCTGATCCCTAATCCCCAATCCCTTCCGTTCGGCCCTGGCCTTGTCTACGGCAGTTGCGAGGAGGCGGGTGTAGAGGTCGAGGCCGACGGAGGCTACCTGGCCGCTTTGCTCGGGGCCGAGGAGATTGCCCGCGCCTCTGATCTCGAGGTCTTTGAGGGCTATACGGAAGCCCGCGCCTAGCTCGGTGGCCTGCTCGATGGTGGAGAGGCGCTCGCGGGCGGTCTCGGTCACTTTGCGGCCTGTGTGATAGAGGAAGTACGAGTAGGCACGACTGGCCCCACGTCCCACGCGGCCCCTTAGCTGGTATAGCTGGGCGAGGCCGAGCTTGTCAGCATGGTCTACGATGAGGGTGTTGGCATTCGGAATATCTAGGCCTGATTCGATGATAGTAGTGCAGAGAAGCACATCGGCCTCGCCCGCCACGAAGGCTGACATGACCCTTTCGAGGTAGTCTTCGTGCATCTGGCCGTGGCCTACGATGAAGCGGGCTTCGGGCACGAGCGCCTCTAGCTCTTCACGCAGCTTTTCTATGGTCTCAACTCGGTTGTGGACGAAGAAGACCTGACCCCCGCGCTCCAATTCGCGCAGGATTACTTCTCGTACGAGTTGAGGGCGGTAGGCGGTGACATACGTCTTGATAGGCAAGCGGGCTTCGGGCGGGGTCTCAATGAGAGAGAGGTCGCGCACGCCGGAGATCGCCATGTAGAGGGTGCGCGGGATGGGCGTGGCCGACAGGGTGAGCACGTCTACCTCGGCGCGGAGTTGTTTCAGGCGTTCTTTATGGCGCACGCCGAAGCGTTGCTCTTCGTCAACGACTATAAGGCCGAGGTTCTTGAACTGGACGGTTTTCGAGAGGAGCATGTGCGTGCCGACCACTATATCTACCTTTCCCTCGGCAAGATGCTGATTGGTGCGGGCCTGCTCTTGCTTCGAGCGAAAGCGTGACAGCAAGGCAATAGATACGGGGAAAGTGGCAAGACGCTCGGTGAAGGTGTTGAAGTGTTGCTGGGCGAGCACGGTGGTGGGCACGAGCACCGCTACCTGCTTGCCGTCCATTACCGCCTTGAAGGCTGCGCGCAGGGCTACCTCGGTCTTGCCGTAGCCGACGTCACCGCAGATGAGGCGGTCCATCGGGCGGGGCTGCTCCATGTCTGCCTTGACGTCGTAGATAGCGCGTAACTGGTCGCCGGTCTCGATGTAGGGGAAGCTTTCTTCTAGCTCGTGCTGCCAGGGGGTGTCGGGCGAGTAGGCGTGGCCGGGGGCCATCTCGCGGGCGGCGTAAAGCTGCAAAAGCTCTTTGGCTAGTAGTTCCGCGCCTTCTCTGACCTTCTTCTTGGTGCGGGTCCAGTCCTGGGTGCCGAGGCGATGGAGGCGTGGGGGCGGGCCAACTCCGATGTAGGGGGCGACGCGGTCGGTCTGGTCGGCGGGGACGTAAAGGCGGTCGCCCTCGGCGTAGAGGAGGAGCATGTATTCGCGCTCGGTGCCTTCGCGCTCTATGCGGACGAGGCCGCCGAACTTGGCGATGCCGTGCTCGACGTGCACGACGTAATCGCCCTCCTTAAGTTCGAGGAGCATCTTCTCGCGCAGGATGGCGGCTGCGTCGGAGGAAGAGCGGCGGGCGGCGCTTTGCATACGGCGAGCGGGGGCCGAGCGGCCAAATATCTCTGCGTCGGTGAGGACAATCAAGCTGCTGCCGTCGCCCTGAGGAAGCTGCCAGCCCGCGAGGAGCGCACCCTGCAACAGGTTTACCGAGCCTGGGGCGGGTGGAGTGAGCATTTGGTCGGTTATGCCTGTGCCTGCCTCCGCGAATGCGCCGACCGTGACGCCTGCTATATTGTCTTCGCTCGTGGTGCTCTTTATGACGCGAGCACCCTGTCCACCCGAACCTTTTCGCACGGTCGGAAAAATGTCTTCGTCCTCAAGTAGCTCGCGCAAGCGAGAAGACTGCTGAGACACCACCACGATGCGGGACCTGTCGGCCAGCATCCTTTTGAGGTCGGTGATTACGTTCGGGATGTTGCCCGCATAGAGCTTTGTTGGCGTGAAAGCGGGGGCTTCGAGAGCGCCCTCTGCACCGCCGCCTATAGAGAGAGTAGGCAGACCTCGCCCGTGAACCGTCACCTCTTCCCAGGTGAGGTAGGGGCGGGCAAGGCCGGGCGGCAGCTCACCGTTGTCGATGAAGCCTTTATAAAGCTCGGCGGCCTGGCGCTCAATCTCGGCGGCTTCGAGGCGGATTAGCTCAGGGTCGTCGAGGACAATGAGGGGGGGGGCGTGGAACGTGGTGGGAGGGATCAGGGATTGGGGGTCAGGGGTCAGGTTTTCTTGAGGGTCTATACTAATCCCTGATCCCTGATCCCTGATCCCTAGCGTAGCAAGATAATCGGCCAGGCTGGCAAGGGGCTGGGTGTAATACGGCGCGAAAAGCTCCATGCCCTCAAAGCATTCTCCTGCTTCAGCCATCTGTAGCTGGTCGTTCCACTCTTCTAGGACTTCTTCGCGGAGGTTGGAGGTGTCTATCTCTTTGAGTTGGACGGCGGCTTGTTCGCGTTTCCAGAGGGGCATCTCGCAGGAAGGTGTGATCAATACGCCGTCGGCCTGTCCCTCCGAGCGCTGGGTGAGGGGGTTGAAGAGGCGGATGGAGTCGATCTCGTCACCGAAGAACTCGATGCGGATGGGGAGGTTTGAGGTCGGTGGGAAGAAGTCTACTATGCCGCCTCTGTGGCTGAACTTGCCCGATTCTTCCACCAGCGCCGCCGACTCGTAGCCGAGGTCTATGAGGTGTAGCAGCAGCTCACGCAGGTTGACGCGCTCACCTCGCTTGATTAGCCTGGTAGCATGGGCAAGATCGGCGGGCGACATGGTCGGCTGCATGAGGGCGAAGACGGAGGTGATGATGATAGGAGGGATCGGGGGTCGGGGGCCGGGGGTCGGTAGTTCCTGATTCTTACTCTCTGATCCCTGATCCCTGATCCCTGATCCCAAACTCGCAAGTACCGTAAGCCGCTCACCCACAATTGTCGGGTCGGGGGCGATGCGCTCATAGGGGAGGAGATCGGGGGCGGGGAAGAAGTAGATCGGCGTGCCTGGGGGCGAGTAGGAGATGAGGCCCTCGTACAGCTGGCGGGCGCGCTCGGAGCGTGGGGCTACTATAATTACGGGGCGGTCGCGCTGGCCTGTTACGTCGGCGTGGAGGGCAGCGAGTAGATAAGCGCGAGCAGGGTCATAGGCAGACTCGACCCAGGTGTTTTCACCCTCGGCCACCTGGCGGGCAAGTGCGCCGTAGCCCGGCTGATCGTAGAGGAGGGGGAGGAGGCCGGCGAGGCTCATTCTGCCTTTACTCCCTTGCCGTAGATGCTACGTAGCTTCTCTACCCAGCGGTTGGTCTTATTTTGGATTTTGGGTTTTGGATTTTGGATTGTTTCTTCGGTTGCCTGGTCGTCGCCTAACCCCTGATCCCCAATCCCTAATCCCTTGTTCCTCGGCTCTTTGGCGTCTTCGCCCGTGTTGTACTGGTTCATGGCGCGCTCGATGCCGTCGCGTAGGACCGCTTCTATGGCTTCGGCGGCGCGTGGGACGGTGGGCTGCATGACCGCCTGCTCGTCCTTCGTGAAGCGGCCTAATACCCAGTCTACCGTGCTGTGCTGGACTTGTACAGGGCGGTCGACACCGACGCGCAGGCGCGGGAAGCCCTGGGTGCCGAGGTGCTGGATTATGCTCGTGACGCCGTTGTGCCCGCCCGCCGACCCCTTCTCACGTATGCGGAGCGTGCCGAGGGGGAGGGCGAAGTCATCGTAGACTACCAGCACCTGATTGGAGGGCACTTTGTAATAACGGCTGAGTGCCTGGACTGCACGTCCGCTGTCGTTCATGTAGGTGAGCGGCTTGGCGAGTATGACGGGTGTGCCTGCTATGCGACCACGCGCTACCTCGGCGTTGGCCTGCTTCTGGGAGAAGGAAAGGCCGTGCCGGCGGGCAAGCTCCTCGACTACGACGAAGCCGATGTTGTGCCTCGTGCCTGCGTACTTAGCTCCAGGGTTGCCCAGGCCAACGACCAGGTATGTATCGCTTTGGGGGGAGTTTTCCGGCATAGCTTCCCATTATACAGGCAAAGGGAGGGAATGGGTGTCGAATGGGCACTAGTTTCTCCAGCCCTCGGTTACTGTCAATCTTAGATACTAGAAAAAGACAATTATTACACCTATTATTAGAACATTTGTCGAAGTATACACCAACCGTCAATGAATTATGCACGCATTTGCACCTGTTTCGAGAGGATGGTATGATCGCGCGTACGAGGAGTTGCTCAGAACCCCTAACCACGTAGTCAGGGTATGAGCATGCTCCTTTTTGCATTTACCCAGCGAAAGAAGGAGGTGATGAAAATGCCACAGATACAGAAGCCAGGGGAGACACCGGCACGACCCGGAGAATACGAAGAAAGAGGTCCTCGCGGAGGCGAAGTTCCAAACCCACGCCACGTGACGATCACGCCGGATGACGGCCATCTCCCCCCGACCCGGAAGCCTGATCGAACCTGGGAGCGCACTGGACCGGCACGCAGGAACGGTTAGACATTCGGTACAGACCTGGGCCCTCTTCTATAGGGGGTCCGGGCCTTGTCGGTGGGAGATGGTAGGCCCTCATTCTACCAACAAATGTTAGCAAAAAGCAAGTTCTGCACAGGCGATTGGGGGCATCGATGACGCGCGAGAAGTGGTTCTTATTCCCTATAAGTGGGCTCGGTATCACGGATATGGATGCAGACCTCGAACACCCCATCTTCAAGGACAGCACATTGCTTTCCAGGCGGCATATTCCAGAAATAGTGAGCAAGATTAAAGCTGTGAAAATATCACGAGGTATGGACCCGAGGATCGCTGAGGTTTCTACAAGTCAAATCGCACGCTCCCTCGAAAGTGCTGATACTGATCCGGAACAACCGATGCCACTGGAAGAACGCCCACGCTTTCAGGCTTTTATCGCTGTTAAGCGGCGTGGCAAAATGTACACTGAAGGTATCTCTGATCCAAAGACTACCGAAGCAGCATATCTTAGAGCCAAGGAGATAGCATCCCTCCTTGCATTGGTCTTCCTTGCACAGAATGAAAAGGCTCAGACGTGTGGATTGGTTGAGGAGATGCACATAAGGCGGGGCGCTTTTTTCCAATTCGAGCTCATAGAGGGTTATTCCTATAGCTCCCACCTTGGAACAAGCGGCTCTATAATTCGGAGCAAGCATGACGAGCTCCAGACATCTCGGGTGCAACTGCTGGAGTTGCTGCAAAGTGAACAGTATAAGTACCTCGCTCCAATTCTTTTGAAGGAATCTGGAGATGTGGACGAGTCACTGCGGACGACCATCCAACAAAGCGCCTTGCAACTCACTGCCGCAATCCATTCTGCTGATGCAAGCGTACGACTTCTATCGGCAGTAACGGCACTTGAAATCCTCCTCACTTTTAAGACAGATGAAGCGCAGATGGGCAGCATATATGGTAATGTTGAACGTCGACTCTCTGGGCTTCTGGGGAGGGACTGCGTGACACGATATAAGGCTAGTGACGTCTTTAAGGCACGTCACGCCTACGTTCACGAGGGGGATATTCTGGAGGTACCGTTTATTTCGATGAGAGCAGTTGGGTTGGCACTGGCGTGCCTCCTGCGGTATGCAGAAGCAGCACCCAAGTTTCATCACAAGAAAGCATTTATGACTTACTTGGACTTTGTTGCGCAGAGTGACGAATTGCCGGATGGGTGGGGGCCTGGCCAAGAGCAGCTACTAGGCACTCCCCTCTTGCATACCAGGGAGGGTATTTATTTCAGATGGCAACAGGTTATGCTCGGCCTGGGCTGGCCTTTGGAAAAGAAGCGTCCAAGGGGACCGCTATGGTAGTTCTAATCCGAAGTGGGCCGCAACCATCTTAGCATGCTCTTCAATAGACTGGTTTCCGTCTACCTCTATAATGCGAAACCCTCCCGCTTTGGCATCCTCGGCAACTACCCTGGCGAACCCGGCATCACGTCCCATCCAGTTTTGCCAGGCTTGTTTGGGGTCGCGGCACTGGCTCAGAATATTCTCTACCCATTCCCTGCGGGCGTATTCTTTCAACTGGAATTCTTCTGTTGGCACGACCCAGATAGCCCGTTCGGGACGTGAGAGGAGGGGAGCTACACATTCCGGCAGGAGGGCGGCTCCTTCGGCGATGATAGGGGTGTAGCGGGGCATCACGAGTAGGTCCTCGACGACCATCTCGAACTCTTCACGGTAGAAGGCTAGCTCGCGTGTGACGAGTATATCTACAGGGCGCATCCAAACCTCGTCCCAGGTCATTCCGGCGGCGTTGGACATTAGGGGGTGTTTTTCCGGTATCGCGCGCTTGAGATGGGCCTCGTAGGCGTCGTCGCAGTGGTATGTTTGGAGGTTGTACTGTTGGGCTAGGATGCGTGCGATGGAGCTTTTGCCCGCGCATGGTGAGCCGCCTATCCAGAGGATATGACGTAACGCATTATCTGAGGGGGTGTGAGGTTGCACGTCGATTTATCTTATAGCCGGACGATGGTGACGCCTTCGCCGCCCTGTTCGAGGGGGGCGGTTTCTATCTCTTTTACCAGGGAGTGCTTTTTGAGGTATTCGCGCATGGCTTTGCGGAGGGCGCCTGTGCCTTTGCCGTGGATGATGCGGAGGAAGGGCATGCCGACGAGGGCGGCTTCACCCAGGCGCTGGTCGATCTCTTCTATGGCTGCTTAGGCGCGCCAGCCCCGGAAGTCGTATTCGAGGGGTGGGGGAACCGCAGGCATAACGGGGGCGTAACGGCCCGCGCTGCTTGCAACGGCGCTTTCACGTTGGGTACTGGCGGACTGGCGCAACTGTACGCCTGTCGTGGGCACGCGCATCTTGAAGGCGCCTACCTGTACTTCAACCTGATTGCCGTTCGGCTGGCCTATTACCTCGCCTTCCGCGCCGAGGCTCTGCACGAAGACGGTGTCGCCGGGGCCTAGCACGTGGGCGGTCTTCTCGGTGGCGCGGGTGGTCTGCTGTTGAGGTCGGGGTTGGGTGCGGGCCTTCTTGTGGCGGGTTGTCTCGGTCTTTAGCTGGCGGTCAAGTTCGTCGGCGCGGGCCTGGGCTTCGCGCACCCACTGTTTGGTGAGGGCTTCGTCGGAGGTGGCGGCAAGCCCCGCCTCTACGCGTCCCCGAAGGCGGCGAAGCTCGTCCCGCAGGGTGTCGATTTCGTGGGCTACCTGGGCGTGAGCATCTTCTACAGCCCTGGCTTTCATATCGTCAGCTTCGGCCAGGCGGCGCTGTAATTCGCGGCTTTGTTCTTCAAGCTCCTGCCTGGTTTGTTCGGCGGTGCCACGCTCACTACGGGCGGTCTCGCGCTCGGTCCTGATGTTTTCGAGGAGGTCTTCGACGTTCTGGGCTTCGGGGTCTATGAAGCGGCGGGCCCTGTTGATGATGGTGTGGCTGAGGCCGAGACGGTTGGCGATTGCGAACGCGTTACTCCTACCGGGAACGCCTATCATCAGGCGGTAGGTGGGGCTGAGGGTCTCTACGTTGAACTCGACCGAAGCATTCTCGACTCCTGGTGTAATATAGGCGAACGCTTTTAGCTCCGAGTAGTGGGTGGTGCAGACGGAGAGCGCGCCCACGTCGAGTATGTGGCCGATGATGGAGCGAGCGAGGGCCGAGCCTTCCTGCGGGTCGGTTCCCGCACCCAATTCGTCGAGCAGGACCAGGCTTTCTTTGTTGGCTTGCTTGAGGATGCTGATGATGTTTGACATGTGGGACGAGAAGGTGCTGAGGCTTTGCTCGATGCTTTGCTCGTCGCCTATGTCGGCGAATACATCCTTGAAGACAGTGGCGCGGGAGCCATGATCGGCGGGGATGTGCAGCCCTGCCTGCGCCATGAGAGTAAGGAGGCCGACCGTCTTGAGGGCGACCGTCTTGCCTCCTGTGTTGGGTCCTGTGATGACCAGCATACGGAAGGTGGCGCCAAGCTCGACCGTGATGGGTACGACGTTGCCTGTGAGAAGGGGGTGGCGGGCGTTCTTGAAGAAAAGGCCCTGTTCTTGATTTTGGATTTTGGATTTTGGATTTTGGATTGTTGTTTCCGGTGCTTCTTTCAGGCGCTGCCTGTGGTCGGGGGGTCTGTTGGGTTGGGGTTGTTTGGGGTTGGCTTCTACTATGTCGGGTTCGACGCCGTGGATGGCGAGGCTGTATCTTGCTTTGGCGAAGGCGAGGTCTATGTCGGCGAGGATTTCTACGTTGGTGCGGATCGTTTCGGCGTGGGAGCCGATCAGCGCGCCTAGCTCGCGGAGGATGCGCTCGATTTCTTCGGCTTCATCCATCTGGAGCTGTCGCCATTCGTTGCCTAGCTCGACGATTGCGAGTGGCTCTACGAAGACGGTGGAGCCTGTGTTCGACTGGTCGTGGACGATGCCGCGAAGCTGGCCCTGGAAGTCACGCTTGACGGGTACGACGTAGCGGCCATTGCGGAGGGTGATGATAGGCTCCTGAAGGGCGCGGGAAGACGACTCGGACGAGATGATCTGTTGCAGCTTGGCGAGGAGGCGGTTGTGAGCCACGCGGATATTAGCTCGTATCTTGCCGAGCGCGGGAGAAGCAGAGTCTAACACCTGGCCCTCTGCATTGATGCACCGTTCGATTTCGGATCCGACTTTGGGCAGGGGTGTTATGCCGTCGGCGATGAAAGCTAGTGTTTGCAGACCTTCTTTTTGTTCGGCGGTGCGCACTATGAGGTTGCGGAGGTTGCGGCTCGCCTGGAGGGTGTCGAGTACGGCGAGGATGTCGGCGGGATCGAGCACGGAGCCAAGCTCGGCACGGCGCACGTTCTCTCGTATGTCGCGGGCGCCGCCCAGGGTGGCGTCGGGCCTGAGAGAGAGTAGGTGCGCGGCTTCAGTGGTGATGCGCTGGTTACGCTTCACCTGGGTGACATCGCTCGATGGCTCAAGCTCGATGGCGAGCGTACGGCCTGCCCCGAATGAGCTGAACTGGGCGAGGCGCTCACGCACTTTGTGGAACTCTAATGTGTGAAGGGTCTTGTCGTTCAAGGTAGATTTTCGCGATCTAGGTTGGGAGATGGGTACATAGGATGGTAATTATATCATTTAGGGATTAGGGATTGGGGCTAGGAATTAGCGTACCAAGCCAGTATTGTCATTCTGAACGAAGTGAAGAATCCGTTTCTCTAGTAGTGACTCTTAATACGGATTCTGAACGCAGTGAAGAATGACAAAGGGGGATTAATACTATATGCCGAGCAGGTTATGTGCACATGGGGTGGATGATAGCAGGAAGCGTTGCATGTGGTATGGGCCATCGTGGGGATTATTGTGTAAGGCGAAAGATGTAGACTGGGGTTAGCGAACGAGGAGGCCGTCGAGGATGTTGCGTCTGCTGGTATAGAATTCGTTGAGGTCCCAGGTGTCGAGGAGGGAGAGGAGCATTGCGCCGCCCGCTACTATGATGTCTGCGCGGTCTTCGGGTACTCCTTCGGCGGCGCGCTCTGGTAGATCGAGGCCGGACATGCTTTCGAGCCATTCGTGGAGCCAGTTCCTGTCTATGAGGGCGTCCTGGGTGGGGTAGAGCGCGCCGGAGGCATAGCTTGAGACGCTTGCAAGTACATCAGCCGTCCCCCCTATTACAACAGCCAGGGCAGGTTGCGGATGTATATCTATCTGGGGTGATAACTCCTGTCTGAGAGTAGATATGACGCTCGCCAGCTTGTCCGTGCCGAGTGGGCTGTCGAGGCCGAAAAGCTGCGTGACCGTACGGCTGCCGAGCTTTATGCTACGTACAACTTCAGGAGCTGGTGAGCCTGGGGACCCTACGGAGATGTCGGTACTGCCCCCACCTATATCTATGACAGCAAGGGTAGAGCCTGTACCCGCATAACCGGAGGCGATGGCCCGCCAGCCTAGCAATGCTTCTTCCTCGCCGCTGATTATCTTGACAGGCAAGCCTAGCTCTAATTCGAGGGGAGTGGTAAGCTCTTCGCGGTTGGAAGCGACGCGCACTGCTTCTGTGGCAATCACGGCTATAAGGTCAGCGCCTAAGGCTCCGGCGTGACGAGCAAAGCCGGTCGCGGCGGCAAGAGTATCGCGGATCGCGCTGCCTGTTAGCAGCCTCTCGCCGGTAGGTGTGGTCTCATATCCGGCCAGCCGGGTGACGGCCTCATCGCACTCTATCACTTCTGGACCGTCAGCGACGAGCAGCCTGACCGAGTTGGAGCCAATACCTATTAGGGCTATACGCGTGGTGTCATCCGACATTGCTGAGCCTCCTGTGCCTGGGGTAATTGTAACATAGAGGTAGGGATCAGGGATTAGGGGTTAGGGGTTAGATGCGTGAAACGTGAAACGTGAAACGTGAATGCTGTCTGCTGATCCCTGATCCCTAATCCCTAATCCCTAACCCCTAATCCCAATCCCCCACAACAACTCCTTTACAAACAGTCGCGGATGGCGGTAAAATAGCCATAGGTACATAGAGCGCGTCGTGGGAGATGGAGGTAAGGGGCGAGATGATCGAGTGTAAGGTCGAAAGCATAAGGGTGAGTCTCGTTACCCAGGCACGTGTTGTGATTCTCAAGGAAGTTGAGTCTGAGCGATACCTGCCGATCTGGATAGGACCTTACGAGGCCGACTCTATCGCGCTTGAGCTGCAGGAAGTGCCCGTCCAGCGTCCTTTTACGCATGATCTCCTTCGTAACGTTGTCAGCGAGCTTGGGGCGAACGTTACCCATGTGCTCATAAACGACCTGCGCGACGATACCTTTTTCGCGCGTATCGTGCTCGACGTTCGGGGGCGGCACGCGGAAGTAGACGCTCGTCCGTCGGACGCCATAGCTCTTGCGGTTCGTGTGAAGTGCCCTATTTATGTTGAGGAGATGGTGATAGAGCGGGCCGGGGTTACTGTGTCACTCGACGCCGAGCATGTGCGCGAAGATGATGACCTGCCGGACGGCGAGTCGTTGTCGCAGTCGGAGCGCATCGACGAGGATCGCCTATCGGTCTTCCGCGACTTCATCAATTCAATAGACATGGACGACCTGGGCAAGTCGGGGGAAGGGCCAAAGAAGGGTTAGACGCCCACATATGTAATCAGCGAGGAGAATCAGAAAAGGACGGGGCTTCTCTAGCCCCGTCCTTTTTATTGCATAGAGTGCTAACGCTTACGACGAGCTACGGGCCATCGCGCCACTGTTGCTACGGTTGTTTCGGGAGCGGCGATTGTTGCGGTCCGAATAGCCGGAAGCAGATGGAGATTGGTTGGAAGATGGTCGCCGCGTCTCTTGCTGCAAAGGCCGTCCGGAGTAGTCCGAGGATCGGGGGGCGTGAGATGAAGATGATGTCTGCGATCTCGATGCGTCTGCGTTCGGCTGAGGACGGCGACGCTGCGGTTCACGAGGTGGCCGTGCAAACTCGGTGTTCTTCGCCGGGGCTGACTGGTTGTAATCAAAGCCCTGCACCATCCGGCGCTCGACTTTGGCGTTTAGAACGCGCTCTATCGCACGCACCATGTCGGTGTCTTCGTTCGTCACGAGGGTGAAGGCATCACCTGTCTTTGCGGCGCGGCCGGTGCGTCCGATGCGGTGCGTATAGGCGTCGGCTGTATCTGGCATGTCGTAGTTGATGACGTGCGAGATGAGGGTTACGTCGATGCCGCGTGCCGCAATGTCGGTTGCTACCAGTATCTGGTAAGTGCCGTCACGGAAGCCGTCCAGGGCTGCCTGCCTGCGGTTCTGCGAGAGATTACCCTGGAGCGAGGCGACGCTGTAGCCTGCTTTGTCGAGTTGCTCTCCTACGCGCTTGGCTCGGTGCTTGGTGCGGGTAAAGATCAGTACCGATTCGGTATCAGTGTGCTTCAGAAGCTCCATCAGGAGCGGGGTCTTCAGGTGCTGCGCGACCGGGTAGAGGGCGTGCGAAACAGTGCCAATTGGCGCGGAATGCCCAACCTGCACGTTCACCGGGTTGCTTAGAATGTCCTGCGCCAGGCGACGGATGTCGGGGGGCATGGTAGCCGAGAACAAGAGCGTCTGCCGCTGGGTGGGCAGGTGCTTGAGGATACGGCGAATGTCGGGAAGGAAGCCCATGTCAAACATGCGGTCAGCTTCGTCCAGCACTAGCACTTCTACTCCTGATAAGGTAATGGTGCGCTGCGAGATGTGGTCGAGAAGGCGACCGGGGCAGGCGACGACAATTTCGACGCCTCTGCGGAGCACCGTAACCTGGGGGTGTACGCCTACACCTCCGTAAATGGTCATGCTGCGCAGTCCGGTCTGCCTGGCTAGTGAGCCGATAGCGTCATGTATCTGCTCGGCTAACTCACGCGTGGGGGCGAGTATGAGGGCGCGAACGTGGCCGCGCGGGCCTTCGAGGAGGCGCTGCAAGATCGGTAGCACGAAGGCGGCAGTCTTGCCGGTGCCTGTCTGGGCGAGGCCCATGACGTCACGTCCCTGCATGACGGGTGGTATTGCCTCTAATTGGATTGGTGTCGGCACTTTGTATCCAAGCGCCTGCACACCTGCTTCGATACGCGGATCGAGATTGAACGATTTGAAAGTCACTGTAATTCCTTTATATGAACGTTGCGCGGGGCGCTTGCCGGGCACAACAAAAAAGAGCCTGCGGATAACCGGGCTCAAATGGTAACGTATTGCATTGGCCTACGTGTATTATCTACCCTGATAGTATACCCTCTGTACGTGCGAAAGTCAAGTTGCGGCCAGTTAGGGGAGTGATTAAAAGAGAAGAGACAGATTATTCTTGAGGCGAGGATTGACAAGGATAGCACGTTGGCGGCGGTTGTAGTGCCAAACAGTGCCAAACGAAGAGGCGCACTGCTCGCCGCAACGCCTCTATGCAACGAGAGAAGCGCCGGCTCTTGCGCTTGAGCCTGTGTGGTTCAATCCTGCCTTGACTATGTACCGATTTTGCCCACAGTACCGATTTTGCCCACAGTTCGGACAGGGTGGGCGTTCTCTCTTAGCTTCTTCTTCCATGTTCCTTCTTCCATGTTCCTATTTTACTTCTTCTCTACTTTTTTCGTCACTCCCTGGAGGCGAACCCACTATCTTTTGTCATTCTGAATACCACACTAACAAAATAGTGACTGGGGTCTTATGCTAGTTATTTTCACACGTGAAGCCAGGAAAACCATTGAGTAAGAGCAATCGTGAAGCTGGGAAAACGAAGCAATCTTGGCAAACTTGTGCCTGCACAGGCCAAAAACGAGTGAGAACAGGTGCTTTTTGTAGCCAACTAGGTTGTGTTTGCCTTTCCAGCAGTAAATAGCTGCTCATTATTCGCTCAAAACCTCGAAATAACTAGCATAAGACCCGACTGGTAACGCCGCCGTCCCGGCGGCATCTCGGAAGTCAATTCTTTGCAGGCAAGATGCCAGCGTTACGGACGCAACTTTGTTAGTGAGGTATTCAGAATGACAAATCTAACCTTGTTCCTTGTTCCTGGCACACCATCCCACTTTGGGATGAGTTCTACTGACCCCTGCCCAAAAACACTCAACATTCTCTGCGCCTCTGCGCCTCTGCGCCTCTGCGGTTCAATAACAATAAACATTGTGGCGGTTACTTGGTGTCTTGGCGGTTCCGTAATCACGTTTCACGCTTCACGTTTCACCCACCAAAAAGGGCGACCCTACACATAGTAGAGGCCGCCCACTGCTCTTCCTGATCTGAACTTAAACGCCGAGTAACTGGAAGATTTCGCTCGTGGTAACAACCGCGGGGTTGAAAACGCCCGTGAGCCACAGCACCAGCAGCAGCAATACCAGAAGTACCACAACCACCAGCACTATCGCTGCGGCGCTTCCACCGCCATCACTACCTGGGTTTATGTTAACCTGACCCATAGTCTTTCCTCCTTATAGCTCTCTACTAAAGTCTCAATTATGAAGAGCCGGTAAGGGGTTAGACCCGGCTCCGGCCACCCGATAGGGCACGCACCACCGCGATCAAAATGATAGCGCCGATTATGGCGAATATCAGGCTGACCCAGCTGAACGGGTCACTAGCTGCGGGGCCACCCACGTTTAAGAGCCGCGCCACGAAGCCGCCGATAAACGCGCCTACGATACCAACAACGATGTCACCTACTACACCGTAGCCGCCGCGTCCCATCACCATGCTGGCGATGTAGCCCGCGATTAAGCCTATTACCAACCAACCGAGAATATCAATAAAGGTCATTGACATTTGAGTTCCCTCCTGTGTGAATACTAACTGCTTTTAGCCTAAGCTCCTCTTTTTGTCTGCCGGGCAAACACGGTAAGTCCGGCGCGAGAAGCCTGGGTTGCTAATTTATGCGCCCAGGGCGGACACAGGGGTCCGCCCCTACGGCGGTCTTCTTCCCTATGCCTTCTGGGTTGCCTGCCCGGAGACATTCATCGCCTCCTGGACGTACTCCTTGCCTCTTTCCATCAGGAGCTTGCGTGTCTCATCACCCTTGCGCGGAGCCAGGAGCAGGCCCGCCAGAAGCCCTATCGTAAAGTACTTGATGGCGGTGCGTAGTCCTCTAAGCATCTTCTTCGTCCTCTCTTTTCTTATTTTAGATTTTAGATTTTGGATTTTGGATTCACCTGATTCAAATCCCAAATCGTGTGCCCGCCCCTACTATCTCCAAACGTTCAAGATGCCAACTGAAATCCAAAACCCAAAATCCAAAATCGCCCTACGGCAGAGCCTCTTTCACCTTGTTTTGAGCATCCCCTGCCCGGTTGCCGGCCCATTCTGCCATGCGCTTGCGATTCCCTTCGCCATTAGCTGGCGTGTACACCAGCCCTACAGCACCGCCCACTATGGCCCCGGCCACTATACCGAGCAGCATTATGCCGTTATCGCCTTGCTTGTTACCCTTACGAGCCATAACTCTCCTGTTCCTATAAGTTCGTACGCCGTCCGCTCATACGCATCAGGAAGCGCACAATCAGCGCGAAGATAATACCGCCCAACACTGCGGGTATAAAGTAGAGCGTGAAATCACCGAACGTCGCCCTGAAGGGTCCGCCAAGGTTCGGGAAGAGCCAACCCCCGATTAAGCCTCCGATGATGGCAGCGACTATACCTCCCAACCATCCATAGGGCATCTTGCCCGGGACAATCAAGTCAATCACCCAGCCAATTATGCTCAACAGGATCAACATAAATATAAAGCCCAAACAACCATCCATCTCTTATTCCTCCTAACTCTGTGTGGTTCTATATCTTACGGCCTACAGCACCACGAAAGCCGCTACTACCACCAGCAAGGGCAAGGACATCAGCCCAAGCATCGTAAAGCCACAGCAGCTGCACCCGGCACGCTGGCCCGGTCTGCGTCTATGCAAGCCCATTCCTGTCAGTTCGCTACCCATAACGGTCCCCTTTCTCTAGCTCTGTCTCTCCATTGTCCTCAAACTTAGTCTATGCGGGTTGCGCCATATACAACGATGATTCTATAGCTTGTGTTATGCGCCCTTTCCTAAACTCGATGAAAGACAAAGGAAGTGAGCTATCAGCTATCAGCCATCAGCCATCAGCCATCTACCACTAACCCCCAATCCCCGATCCCCGATCCCTAACCCCAAAATACTCCGCGTTCTCTGCGTCTCTGCGGTGAATAAAAACAATAATCTTGACGGGTACTTGGCGGTTTCGTACTCAAGTTTCATGCAACAAAAAACGCCCCAGGGACAAACCCCAGGGCGTTCAACATCAAACTATATGCTTAAGGCTTATCTTTGTACAATGATGCTCGCCAATAGAGGCACTGTACCGCGATCACGAGCATCCGCAGGCAGCAGGGGCACTACGCTCGACATCAATATAGGCGTCGTGCGCATGAAGTTACCCGCGAGAGTCGATTTCTCATAGTTACTATTGAACATCTGTATTATCGGCATATCCGCACTCGAGTTCAACTTGGTCTGGTTCGCCTCAAAAGGCACTCTCAGCAGTGTGATAAGTATGCCAATCACAAATACGCCGACCAACAAACCCATGACCGATCCCAGGACCTTATCGAAAACAGCCGCCCGCCCCTTTACTTCTACGTGCCCGAACAGGCTAAGCAGCAAAGCAACCATCAACAGCGTCACAAGCACATCCAGCAGCGCGAACGACACAAGGTCGGCCACAAAGCCGCTCTGTATCTTGAACATGCTGGCAAGCGACACGGCGAACAGATGATAATAAACAGACGCGAGCAGAAATCCTGTATAAAGCGCGCCCGCTATCATCACCAGCCGGGGAATCCCCTGAGTCCACCCCACCAGAAGCGAAGCAAATAGGAGCAATACTATAATAATATCAAGAAAAGGAATCACGTTGAGCAATTCACGCATGGCATTACCTCCAGTGGCATCAGTACAAGCATATTGTAAAGCCCCCGCCTATTCCCAGGAATAGGACATAGGTCACACCCACGTATGGCCTAATGGTGCGTCCTACCACCTGAAATGCCACACTTCATGCCCTGTGATATACTAGCCTTCTGTAAGTGTTATCACTACTATGCTATGCTTTCAGGCTGCGGACGATAGAGTGATATTTTGTCATTCTTTTACCAGCCTATGAGCATAGGAGGCTTTTCATGTCTACGTTGCCCACAGGCACTGTCACATTCCTCTTCACTGATATAGAGGGCTCAACAAAGCTCTGGGAAGCTCACCCTGTGGAGATGCAGCACGCCCTGCAACGCCATGACGCCATCCTCAGATCTGCGATAGAAGAGGCAGGTGGTTACATCTTCAAGACTGTGGGAGATGCCTTCTACGCAGCCTTCCCCATTCCTCTCTCAGCTCTGCAAGCTGCAATCCAGGCACAACGCTCTCTCCACTCCGAGGAATGGGGTCCTATTGTAGGCTCAGTACCCGTGAGGATGGCACTCCACACTGGCATGGTGCAGTCCAGGGATGAAGATTACTTCGGCCAGCCCCTCAACAGGGTAGCCCGCCTCCTCTCTGCGGGCCATGGCGGGCAGACCCTGCTCTCGGTAAGCACCTACGAGCTGGTGAGGGACGCCCTCCCCTCCGGCAGCAGCCTCCACGACCTGGGTGAGCACCGCCTGAAAGACCTTATCCGCCCTGAGCACATCTTCCAACTAAGTGCGGCAGGGCTACCCGCCGACTTCTCACCCCTCAAGACGCTCGACAACCGCCCCAACAACCTCCCCCTCCAACTCACTCCCTTGATAGGCAGAGAAAAGGAAGTCGCCTCAGTATATGAGATGCTGCACCGCCCCGACGTGCGCCTCCTTTCCCTCACAGGCCCTGGCGGCACAGGCAAGACGCGCCTCGGCTTGCAAGTGGCCGCCGAATTGGTAGATGAGTTCGAGGACGGCGTCTACTTCGTAAACCTCGCCCCAATTACCGACCATGGGCTGGTGGTCTCTACCGTAGCCCAGGCCCTCGGTGTGAAAGAGTCCGGTGGCACACCTCTCTTTGTGACGCTCAAGGGCTACCTGCAAGAGAAGAGAATGCTGCTGTTGCTCGATAACTTTGAGCAGGTGCTGGAAGCCGCACCCATAGTGAATGATCTGCTGACGGCAGCCCCACACCTCAAGGTGCTCGTCACCAGCCGCGCCAGGCTGCAAGTGCGGGGTGAGAAAGAGCTGGGTGTGCCTCCCCTCTCCCTGCCCGATCCCAGGCACTTGCCGCCCATAGAGCAGCTTGGCCAGTACGAAGCGGTGCGCCTCTTCATTGACCGGGCCACCGACGTCAAAGCCGACTTCGAAGTGACCAACGACAATGCCCCGGCAGTGGCCGAGATATGCGCTCGCCTGGACGGCCTCCCCCTCGCCATAGAGCTAGCCGCCGCCCGCATCAAAGTCCTCACGCCCCAGGCGATCCTCTCCAGGTTGCAGAACAGACTGAAGGTGCTGACCGGAGGCTCACGCGACGTGCCCACCCGCCAGCAGACGTTGCGTGGGGCTATCGAGTGGAGCCACGACCTGCTGAGTGAAGAAGAAAGAAAACTGTTCAGGCGCACAGCCGTGTTCGTGGGTGGGCGCACT
>JBBRVL010000026.1:0-18070 GCA_038246925.1 Chloroflexia bacterium | reverse complement strand
TATTGAATTAGCGCCTGGCGGTATGGCCGGTTCGCCTGCGCGCAAGGCTGCTCTCGGTGCCGCTGTGGTTCTGCTGATCGCGGTATTTGGCACAGCCGTGTGGCTTCTCAGCACCGACTCTAAAACAAACACAGGCCAGCTCGTAGTAGGGCTGAACGTGGGTAATATCGCTCCCAACTTCGAGATGGTAGACGTGCGTTCAAATAAACCCGTACAGCTCGCCTCATTACGTGGCAAGCCGGTGCTTATCAACTTCTGGGGCACCTGGTGCCCACCTTGCCGTCAAGAGATGCCCGCGATGCAGGTCCTCTATGAGAAGCACAAGGATGAAATGGTGATGCTCGGTGTTTCTATGGAGTCCCGCGGCGACAACCCCGAAGTTGTCAAAAGCTTCGTGGACCAGGCCAAATACACATGGACCTTCATCCATGATAGCGATTTCAGTGTCGCTACACGATACCAGGCTTACAGCATTCCAAGCTCTTACTTCATCGACAAAGATGGTATCATACGGGCCAGGCACATCGGGGCTATGGACAGCACCCAGATGGAAGGTTACCTGACTCGGGCCCAGGCACGCTGATACGAATTACGAATTACGAATTACGGGTTCACCGCAGAGACGCAGAGACGCAGAGTTTTTTTATTGTTTTGAATTACGGATTACGAATTACGAATTACTACTAGATAGAGGAGGAAAGCATAAAAAATGAGCCAACGTCCTAGAGACAAAGGACCTGCGCGCGACGTGCAGAACAGGCCGCAGAAGCGGCCCGTGCCCGGCGGAAGACGCACAGAGGTCTATGTAGCCCAGAAGCGCGATCCATTCCCCTACATTATGGGAGGAGTGATCGGTGCGCTTGTAGTGGGCCTCATGCTAGTCATATTCTTGCTCACAAACAGGAATAACAACACGGTGAACAACCCTGTGGTAGGAGGAACAGATCCCCCGCCTTCAGCGGTTAGCGGCACGATCCCCCCGGATCCCTCTGCTGAGGCCCCTCGTATCTCGATGGAAGAGTTCAAGGCGCTTTACGACTCCCCTAACCGCCCGATGATAATTGACGTGCGGCCCGTGGGGGGTTTCGATGCCGGTCACATCAGGGGCGCTATCTCCTTCCCCGAAACTGATGTCGATACACGTATCGCCGAGCTGCCAAAGGACAAGCTCGTAATTGCCTACTGTGCCTGACCGGCCGAGAATGAAAGCGCCCGTGTGGCGTCCAAACTCCTCACTACATACGGTTTCAGCAAAGACAATCTTAAGGTCCTCCTCGGTGGGTGGAACAAGTGGAACGAACTCCATACAACTGACCCTAATGGCTACCCAACCGACGTGACGGCGGGAGCGGCCCCCCAGCAGCCAGGCGTCGGCCTAACCATCGTACCAGGCGGGGGTGGCACCACCCCGAATCTGGTGACAGTGCCGACGACCGCCCCTTAGAACCCAATAGCATGTATTATGTGGCGAGTGCAGTTACATGTACTCGCCACATTTTCTGAAAGTGATAGCCTTTACTTATGAATGACACACCCAAGGATAGAGAGCCTGTACGCCGGGTCCCAGCCGAACCACCTCAGCCCTACGTCACCGAAAATGTAACCCCAAATCGTGACGTCTTCCCCTACGTGATGGGCGCGCTCATAGCGGCCCTCGTAGTGGGCATCGGAGTTATCATTTTCGTGCTCGGCGGCCCAGGCACGCCCACAGCCCCCGTACCGACACCTATTGTCAACTTCCCGACTGAAGTGCCTACCTCCCCATCGGACGTAATACCAACTGCCCAACCTACGAATAGGTCAGGCTCTTCCATCGAGACAGGTAGCAGCCCTACTATCCCCTCAGGCGCGTCGCCCGTCCTTACAGTGCAGCCGACCGTACCGCCAGGCTCCCTCGACACAGACGTACCGCGCATGAGCATGGACGACTTCAAAGCGCTGTATGACGATCCCGCCAGGCGACCTATCATCATCGACGTGCGTACGGCTTCGGGATATGATGCGGGCCACATAAAAGGCGCTATCTCCTTCCCCGAGGAGCAAATAGCGACGCTCGTCTCGCAACTCCCGAAGGACAAACTGGTAATAGCCTACTGTTCCTGACCGGCCGAGAACTCGAGCGCCCGTGTGGCGCTGAAACTCCACAACGATTACGGCTATAACTTCGAGAACCTGAAAGCCCTGCAGGGTGGTTGGGGCCTCTGGGAACAACGCAACGGGCAAGATGCGCAGGGGTACCCAATAGAGAAGAAGTAGTTGTTAGTTGTTAGTTGTTAGTCGTAGACACGATATTGACAGGTTGCCCAGAACGCTGAGCAACCTGTTTTTCTACCAACTCAAACCAATATTGAAAGTAGCATAATGTACGAGGAGCAAGATAAACTTGGCATTGTCATTCTTCACTGCGTTCAGAATCCGTATCCTTAGCACATACTGACCCGTACGGATTCTTCGCTACGCTCAGAATGACAAGGGATGGTAGGTTCGCTTCGTGAAGCGGTTAGCTTTGAAATTACATCTACGAACCGACTACCGGCCACTGACTATGTTATAATAGACGGACCTGATCGCCAGAGAAGGCAGGGAGAGTGTTGAATTGAGAGACTTATTGCGCCGTCCGCGCTATTTTCCGATAGAGCAGGACAAACGCCAGGACACCAGGAGCATTAAGGGCGGGCAAGACGCCGAAGAGATATGGACCAAGTGCCCCAAGTGCAACGAGCTTTTGTACGTCCGTGAGCTTGAAAATAACCTCAAAGTCTGCCAGAAGTGTAACTACCATTTCCGTCTCTCTTCTTCCGAGCGCGTCGGCTATCTCCTCGACGAGGAGACGTTCAACGAAGAAGACCCTGCCATCGGCCCGCTCGACCCTATAGGCTTTATATCTCTGGACCAAAAGTATGCTACCAAGCTCCAGGATACGCAGGCCAAAACGCACCTGACCGAGGCTGTCATTTTCGGCATGGGCAAGATCGAGGCTATACCATGCGTGATCATGCTCACTGATTTCCGGTTCTTCGGGGGCAGTATGGGCTCGGTCTATGGTGAGAAGCTAACCCGCGCAGCCGATCTCGCCGCTAAGAAGAAGATAGGCCTCGTCACAGTTTCAGCATCGGGAGGGGCGCGTATGCAGGAAGGTATTTTATCACTGATGCAGATGTCCAAAACGACTGCTGCGCTGGCCGATTTATCCGAGGCTCGTCTACCCCATATCTCCTTGCTCACAGACCCATGTATGGGAGGCGTTACGGCATCTTATGCGTCCTCAGCAGATGTTGTGATGGCCGAGCCGGGCGCTCTCATCGGCTTTGCGGGTCCGCGCGTTATCGAACAGACTATAAAGCAAAAACTCCCGCCTGACTTCCAGACCTCCGAGTTCCTGCTCAAACATGGCATGCTCGACATGGTGACCCCGCGCCGCGAGCTACGCAGCACAATTAGTAAGCTTTTACGCCTCTATACGAATTAGTGAGCAGAGGACAGTAGGCAAGGGGCAGAAGGCAGTGACCGGGGATCAGGGATGGATTGGTTCCTGTTCATAATTCATAATTCCCGCAGGGTATCTCATGGCTACTGAACCCAAGCAGAAGATGGACAATACAGATACAAACACGACCCGGCGCGACCCTGGGCCGGCAGGCCCGTACCGCGATATGGTGCCGCCTGGCATCAGCCGCAACAACGGGGCCGACCCACATCATTCGACGCGCTTCAAGTCTGACATATCTGCCTGGCAGCGCGTCCAGATAGCCCGCCACCCCGACCGGCCTCACACCCTCGACTACATCCAGAAGCTCTGCCCCGACTTCGTAGAGATGCACGGCGACCGCCTCTTTGGCGATGACGCGGCTATCGTGGCGGGCCTGGGTGAGTTCTCCGGGCAGACTGTAATGATCATAGGCCAGCAGAAAGGCCGCACCACCAAGGAGAATATAGCCCGCAGCTTCGGTATGCCACAGCCTGAAGGCTACCGCAAGGCCCAACGCCTCATGGAGCACGCCGCCCGCTTCGGCTTCCCTATCCTTACTTTCATCGATACCCCAGGCGCAAGTCCGGGCGTACAGTCCGAAGAACGTGGCATCGGGCAGGCCATCGCCGCCAGCATAATGACTATGCTATCTATAGAGGTCCCGATTATCGCCACAGTCATCGGAGAGGGTGGGAGTGGTGGCGCGCTAGCCATAGGGATCGGGGACCGCGTGCTGATGCTCGAAAACTCTATCTATTCAGTAGCCAGCCCCGAAGCGGCAGCAGCCATCCTCTGGCGAGACGCCGCCCAGGCCTCAACCGCCGCCGAGACGATGCGCATAACCGCCCTTGACCTGTTTGAGCTTGGCGTGATAGATGAGATTATTCCTGAGCCGGAAGGCGGCGCACACAACGACTCCATTGTCACCCTCGATGCCGTGACTGATGTCCTCGTGCGCACCCTGGAAGAACTCAACGCATCCTATCCCTTGCGCACCAAGAAGGGAGCAAGGCAACTTCTCGAAGACCGTCGGCGCAAATACCGCCGCATGGGTCATTTCTCCGACGCTGGCTAGCCAGTAGGGGTTAGGGGTTAGGGTAGTAGGCAGTAGGCAGGGCACCCACTAGGGGCGCCCCTACCGAGGCTTTTACCGCAGGTCTGAGTAACTACATATAAGAATATAGGGCAGGCTCTAATGCCTGCCCTTGCTACGAGTTTGTGTTGACAGCTAGGAACCTACGAGCCGGATGGAGCCAGGCTGCCGTTCTTCTTGAAGGGACCTGTATTGTGTTGGCCGCTCACGTGCCCACTCAGCTGTCCTGATAGGCTGCCCGTGTTCAGCGGGCCGGTAAGAGGACCGGTCAGGTTGCCCGTAATAGAGTCGGCAAGCTGTCCGTTAAGCGATCCTGTAAGCAATTTCCCGGTCAGGTGCCGCGTCGTGGTAAGCTGGCGAACGTCTTCCGCCGAGTTTGTCACCAGGCTTTCTTTCTCACGCTCTACCACCCGCACGAACGCCTCCGCCACAGCCGGGTCGAACTGACTGCCCGCGCACCGCACTACCTCGGCCAGCAGATCAGCAAGCCGCGCGCCCTTGCGGTAGGGGCGGTCCGAAGCCATAGCCTCGGCTGCATCGCAAACCGCCAGTATCCGCGCCTCCAATGGTATATCCTCCCCCTTCAGCGCATCGGGATAGCCCAGCCCGTCCCAACGCTCATGATGGTGGCGCACAAATGGTGCCAGGTGCCGCAGAGCATGGCACATCTCCAGGAACTCCCCACCCAGTGCCGCGTGCGTCTTCACATATTCATACTCCGCCGCCGTCAGCTTCCCCGGCTTGTGCAGCACCTGCTCCGAAATCCCTATCTTACCTATATCATGCAGGAACCCCGCTTGCCGCAAAGGCTCCATACGCTCCAACGACACACCCAGCTCGTGCGCGATTGCCACAGCATACTCCGCCACCTTCGCAGCGTGGTTCGATACATACGGGTCCCTCGCGTCAATAATCGTTGCCAGCGTCCTGAACAGCTCATCGTTCAGATTTTGCATCGCCATATTAGCGCCCAACACCTCACGGTTAGCAAACGTCAATTGCTCGTTCATACGCTTCAGCGCCCTCGTACTGTCACGAGTGCTCTCAACATACTGCTTCTGCGCGTAACGCATCATAAATACAGGCAACGCGAACACCACCACACCCACAGACCCAAGCGCCGTATAAGCAATCCCCAAAAACAACCCCATGGCGCAAAGCACCAGGTAGTGAGACAGAAGCCACTGGAACTGCCCCTTCCACGTTATACCAAAGCTTCCTCCCTTCGACAGACTTATCGCCCCCGCCACTAGTCCAGTCTCGATAGCATAATAAGAAAGAGAGGCCACTATCGTCGGGAACCCCAGGATAATCAGGTGAGCAAGCTGTAACTTCACCGTCATAATATTCACGCTAAGCACGCCAATCATCAGCGCGGGAGCACCCCCTGCCAGCACATGGGTCGCCCAGTTGAATGCCGTCTTATAGAGGGCAGGGCGCATCTGATAATAATGGGCAAACGCTATAGCAGCGCTCACCGCGATCACCCCCGGTATGCCCGCAATCAGCGCCGTTGCGAACGCCACCGCCACCGATACAGACACCGTGCTCTCCCCATATACGTTTATCTGCAGCAGTTCCACCACCGCAGCCAATACAACCAGCAGCGCAAGTGTCGCCAGATCCGGCGTCGGGCTAAACCAACTACCCACCGCCCCAAGAAGAGTGCCCGCGCCGATTACCGCGCCAACGTACCATTTGAACGCCCGCCCGGGGGGGTGCGCCTGCCGGGTATCTTCTGGGTGACTAAGACTCCCACTTGTATCCGCCCTGGGGGAATGGTGTGCCATGCCCTTCGACTCATCCTGCGACCCCTGCACACTTGTCGTAACCGCGGGCTTCACATGACCGTGTGCAATAATCGCCGCAATCTCTTCTTGCAGGTTCGTCTCCATATCAGGGACTGCATTAGCACCGTTAGCATATTCCTTCCTAACTCCTGATCCCTCATCCCTAACCCCTAATCCCTGGTCACTCGTCACCACGCTCATCTCTTCTGGGCGAGGGATGAAGCCTGGAATGGAGGAGACCGAAAGCCGGTCCGTGATAGTTGATGCAATGCCCAACTTCACGAAATGCGGCACTTCTGATGTGCGGACCACACAGTTCCGACCATTTAGTTTGGCCTGGTATACTGCCACATCCGCCTCATGCACAAGCTCGTTCAACGTCTGGGCATCGCCTGGAAAACTTGCTATACCAATGCTCATCGTTACCTGTATCGGATTGGGGCTTGTCGTTACCGCGAAGCTGGCGTCCTCCACTGCCAGGCGCAAACGCTCAGCTATTCCAAGGGCTTCATCGGCGTCCGTCTCCGGAAGCGCAATAGCGAACTCCTCGCCACCGAACCTTCCGGCGATGTCATATTCACGCACCGTCTCACGTATAATCCGTCCGATCCCCGTCAGCACTGCGTCACCCGCCATGTGGCCGTATGTGTTGTTGATATTCCGCAGCAGATCGAGGTCGGCCATGATAATAGACATGGGGCGGCTGAAACGCCTGGCCCTCTCCATCTCCACAGCAAATAAAGAGGCGAAATGGCGAGCGTTCCAGAGTCCGGTCTTACTGTCCGTCTGGGCTTCTTGCTTCAACTGCGGGATCATCAGCGCCTGGTACATCAGCACCAGCGGCGAGATAGCAGGCAGTATCAGCCACGGATTGATCTTCCATAGCACGCTTACCACGTAACCCAGGAACGCCATGATTACGTCCAGCAGCAAGCTGGGAAGCTCCAACACTCGGGACTGCTTCCACGAAATGTTTCGAGCCAGCACGAGAGCCTGGCCGACCAATATGTGGTTGATAGCTATATAGATGAGCGCGGCGGCGATAGCCGTTACCACAGGCGAAAGCGCTGAAAGTGGGAGTGTGTTAGCAAGAACAAGGTTGTATGTCCAGTGCGCGACATACGCGGCGATGATGTGGCTCGATATGTTGAACGGCTGAATATACCAGTTGCGCAGATGCGGCCCTTTGGTCAGTCGCTCCTTGCCCCATTCGACGATGTGCGGGATTACTATAACCAGAATAAAGAGGGCAGGCGGCAAAAGCAGCACACCGGCGAAAAAGAATACTATATGCGGGTAATAAGACTGCTTACCATGCGTCGCCTCGAATAGCTGGGCAACGGTCGCCAGGAGGACGAGGGTTCCGAAGGTCATCCAACCAAATAGGCTTACAGGGATGACCGTATCGGGGGGGCCTACGGTTGCGACAACAACAAGGCCCGTCGCCGCGATCAATACGAGCCAGATATATGTCCAGGCACGGTATGACATCATTATTACCCTTCCGGGCGCCCTCTGGGCGATTACGAATTACGAATTACGAAGCATGAATTGAAAACGTGAAACGTGAAACGTGATTATCGTTTACCACTCACCACTCATTACTGGTCACTGGTCACACGTAATATAGTATGGCTATTATTGTGTGACTTACAATCCCATAATAAGGGCAAAGGTACTAGTACCTTTCTGCTAGGTCCTTCTATTCCAGGCGTGATCCCGTCATTTGCGAACATTGAAAAGTAACACACGCCATAAGGATATAAGCCACCACAGATAGATCGTGGTGGCTTATATCGTGAAAGATGACAGGCCCTTTTAGCTGGGGCCATTCCAATTTACCGAACGCTTGCGGGCGTCCAACTCTTTGTGCATATAATTGCCCTCCATTATATAGATATGACAAGGCTAATGTTACAACTCGACAGTGCAACCTGCTACTGATCCCAGTAGTCACTATTCCAGTTCACCGAGTTCCAGTTGACGCTATTCCAGTTCACCGAGTTCCAGTTGACGCTATTCCAGTTCACCGAGTTCCAGTTGACACTGCCCCAGGTGATAGGCTGGTTGCCGGTCCAGAGGAGCATGCTGGCGCGAACGCCTGTATTTGCGCTCTGCGTAGTGCCGCCGTTTACCGCCGCATAGATGTCAAGGTAGCCAGCCCCGGCACGCAGTGGGTCATATCCAGGCCATCGAAGGGGGTCGTTGACCGCGGTTGCCTTCAAGCGATACTTTACCTGATCCGGCGTCAGATTCGGCTCTCGCTGCAACAACAAAGAGACCGCACCACTGACCATAGGAGCCGCTACCGAAGTACCCGACATGCGGAAGTACTGGGCATTCACACGGTTCGCTGGGTGCTCACGGCTGATTTGGGTTCTACTGTGCTGCGGCAGCAACGCGATGATATTTGTACCGGGGGCAACCAGGTCCGGCTTATTTACTCCACTGTCTACCGTGCCATAAGCCGAGAAGCCGGATACGGTGTCATCTGCGAGGCTTCTCGTGCCCCGGTCGTTTGTAGCGCCAACAGTGATTACGAACGGGTCGTTGGCCGGTGGAAAAAGGTTAGACGTGCCGTTGTTGCCCGCTGAGACCACCACTGTAATACCACTGAACCAGAGCACTTCGACGGCGGCACACATGGGGCTGGTATGGTAGGACTGAGCCATGCTGGAATTGAGGGACAGATTGACTACACGGATGTTGTATCTGTCCTTGTTCTGGCTGATCCACTGCAACCCGCTTACGACATCGGCCTCAGTCGCCATGCCGTCTGCGTCGCTCACGCGCACATTAATCAGGCCGGCCTTCGGCGCGATCCCCATGTACTTACCCGCCGACGATTTACCTGTGCCCGCGAGAACCCCTGCGACGAACGTGCCATGACCGTAAGCATCAGATGAGGTATGTGAGCCTGAGCTGAAGTTGACGGCGTCTATGAGCTTGCCTTGCAGGTCCTTTGTTTTGACTATGCCGCTATCTACCACGGCTACCGTAATACCCTGCCCCTGGGAATGACCTTCACCGTTCCACACATCGGTAGCTCTCACCACCTGATTGTAAACGTTAGCAAGCCGGCTGGTGTCGAGTGGCGATGTTGATCCGGATGTATTGCGACCCGTCTGGCTATTGTCTGTACCTGGCGCACTGGTTACGCGCAAGCCCACGGCGTCATAGTAGATATAGGAATTGCCATCTAACCTGGTCTGATCGATGGTAAGCTGTAGGTCCTGGTCAAAGTCGCCCCATTGCCAGTTGCGGCTTGATGTAATATCAACATACAAGGTGCCCGCATTGGCCTGCCCAATAAAGGAATTGAATGAACTGCGGTTGACGGTGATGGATGATCCAGATTGGCCGTTTACCGATACCCAGAGCCTGGGGTCGTCACCCGAGTCGAGTTGCTGTGGCACATAGGTTCGTAGCGCCACCTCCACGCGAGTAATTGAGTTGCCTGGGGTTGTCTCGGCTGAGAAGCCGGTGAATGACCCTCTGACGCTGCTACCGAAGCCGAATGTATCGAGCGGACCCTGACTCGTATCGAGAATTGAGGCAAGCCCTTTGAACAGCACTGTGGGGGTCAGAGATTGGCCTGGGCTATATGCCCCTATGTAGTCAGTCAAACCTCCGCCACGTGCCCCAGCAAGAACCAGGAGCTTGAAGTTTTCAGGAGTGCCTGCCAGATCATTGTTATGGTATTGGCTGGCTCTATCATCTCTGCACGGCTTTACGCCGAGGGCGTTGTAGTCGCTTGCCAGGTTCGCATAGACGGCTGCGGACCAGCGCCATGTATTGACTGAAACAGTCGTGTTACCGGTGGTGAAGCGCCCGGACCATGTTACCGAGCCGATATTTCCAGGCAAATTGGCGGGGACTTTGAAAGCGAGGGCGGTGAGGAATACCTCCTGCTGGCGTTGGCTGACTGGGGCTGTAGTAGCCCAGGTTCCGTTCTCCTGGTCGAATAAGGTGGTAGCGGAAGTGGCCGCGGGGTCGAAGGTGAGAGTTGCATCAGGAACATCTAGCTTGTACTCTGTGCCGTTGGCGGTAAATTGCACCGTCGCGTCCTCATAATTGAGGGTGACGACGCCCGATGTTGACCAGTTGACCTTTGTCATCAAAGAGAACCATATGTAACGGCCTGCGAGGACCGGGGCGCTATTGAAGCTGGACGAAGTTGAGTTTAGAGGTATGGCGCCGACGTCGTTAGCCCAGGTTGTGAAGGTGTCAGTTTCACTTGACTGCTGAACGGGGGCATTGGGTGATACCCAGCGGACCTGGCTCGACTTTGCCAACTCGACGGCTGCCTGCGCGGGCATCTCAGCGGCGAATGCGTTGATGATACTCAACTCTTTGGTGACCAGACCACCCAAACGCGTGACCATAGCTTCGGGGGCGGTGCCGGTGGTACTTTTTTGGACGATAACGCTAACATTAGTGTGGGGCGTTTGTGCTGCTATCTGAAGGAGAGCAGGATGTGCCTGAGGGCTAGCGTGAGAGCTTGCCGGAGCCAACTTCGGTCCGCCAAGAAGGGGCAGGGCTAGAGCCAGCAATAAGACGGCGCGCAAAGGCCCATTCCAGTTGACAGATTTTCGTCGCGAATCAGGTTGTTTCAATTATTCGTCCTCACCAGTTTGCATACGAAGTAAGATATGTGGCCACGCATAATTAGAGTGCCGATAAATCAATAGTGAAGTTTTACAGGTCGAGGTTTTACCGGTCTAAGAGCATCTAAAAGGATCATCAAGTTAAAAGAAGGGCAAGAACGGTTGATAAATGCCCTGCTTAGGACCACTCTTATAATAAGAGCCGCAGCATAACCGCACAATATGCAGAAGGATTATAGTTCTCAGTACCTTTATGCTATGACCCTCCTAGATGGTTGTAGTACCAGAGTACTATTCAGACGCGGAAATGAAGGGGAAATGACAAAAAGACGAAGCTGCCAAGTGATTTGGATTCTTGGTCTACGACCGAAAGACCGCGCATGGAACCGTATGGTCCACCTCGGTGTAGATAAGATGTTCGAACCTTCTCCGGAGATGCTCAATTGAGCAGTGATAATTTGATAATCAAGGCCCAGCAGGGAGACCAGGTGGCCTGGGAGGCGCTTGTCCGCGAGCACCAGCAGCCGGTCTTCCGCCTGGCTTATCTTCTACTAGGCACCGCCGATGAGGCTGAGGATGTTGCCCAGGAGACCTTCGTGCGTGCCTTTCGGGCACTCGATAGGTTTGACGTTGAACGCCCCCCTCGGCCCTGGTTGCTGAGTATCGTGACCAACCTGTCCCATAATCGCCGCAGGTCTATAGGTCGTTATCTCGCAGCTCTTCGTCGCGCGAGCATAGAACCGAAGACAACTTATGCCTCTTTAGGAGACAGCACCGAAGGCGCGTGGGAGGCAGAGACCTTGCGACAAGCAGTCCGCCGTCTCAATCCCGCCGAGCAGGAGGTCGTCTACATGCGCTACTTCCTCGAGCTTTCGGAGACGGAGATGGCCGGGGCATTGCAGGTCGCGCCCGGCACCGTGAAGTCCCGCTTGCATCGCGCTATGGCCCGACTCAGGTCGGTGGTCGACCGGGACTTCCCATCTCTAAGAGAGGAAAGGCAGACATGAGCGACCAGCACCAGGGTCAGCATCTGGAAGAGCGCCTGCAACTGGCGGCACGCTCGTTCAGCTACCCCCTTACTCCTGATATATCGGGCGCAGTCAGGGAGAGGCTGGCGCGCGAGGTTTCCGCAACAGCGCCTACCGACCACCGACCAGAAGGCAGTGACCACCGACCACCGACCACCGACCCTCGCCTTGCCTGGGTCGGCCTGGCTGTGCTGGTTGCCCTCTTGTTGTCACTCGGGGTGCCGGAAGTGCAGGCGTTCGTGCGCTCTATCCTGCGCATCGGCTCAATCGAAATTGTAGTAGCGACACCCACTCCCGGTAGCACGCCCGGACTTAGGACTATTACTCCCAACCCGGCAGAGGTTACACTCACTCATGTTCCCACTACCCTGCCAATGTCGATCTCCGGTTTGATGGGCGAGACAAGCCTGGCCGACGTGCAGACCGAATTGGGACATGCCATCCTTACGCCCGGTTATCCTTCCAACCTCGGTCCGCCTGACAAAGTCTACGCGCAATACTGGGCGGGCACGATAGTAATTCTGGTTTGGCTCGAGCCAAGAAGCCAGGACCGCGCGCGCCTCATCCTTTATCAGGTCGGCTCTGACGCCTTCGGCGAGAAAGCTGCCGGAGAAACTACCCTCATTCAAGAGACAACAGTCAACGGCAGGAGAGCCGCCTGGGTCACAGGGCCGCACGTGCTAAGGTTCCTTGACAGCCGGGGACAGATCGATATGCAAGCCAGGCGGTTTGTCGAGGGCAACGTGTTAGTGTGGGAGCAGGACGGGATTAGCTACAGGCTGGAGTCCGCGCTCACACTGGAAGAAGCCGTGCGCGTCGCCGAGTCGCTGCGCTAGAACACCCTGGTAAATCCGATTCCCTCATGGAACTTGCCAATAAGGGCCGGTGTATTATGGGTAACGGCGTTCAGCCTTAAGAGAGGGAAACCATGTTGAAGAAAACTGCTGTAGTGCTAGGGGTACTTGCGGCCATCTTCCTCCTCGGAGCAGCTGTGTACTACTTCCAACTGACAGCGCCCATACAGGTCTCGAATAAGCCGCCCGCAGCCCCGACCCTGGCGGCTGGCACGACCTCTATACCTTCGGGTACAGGCATTCCGTCAGTTGAAACGGTGGCGCAGGTATACCGTATCGATCCCACACAATCCGAAGCCTTATATCGCGTGGATGAGACCTTCTTCGACGTGAGGGGTTTCGTGATAGTGACAGGCACGACAAACGGCGTGGCGGGCGACATCCTGGTAGACTCGCAGAACCCGGCTAACTCGCGCATAGGCGAGATAGTAGTAGACATCAGCCAGTTGCGTACAAACGAGCCGGACCGTGACAATGCGATACGACGGGGCTACCTGGAATCTTCCACATACCCGCTTGCTACCTTCAGGAATGCCACTGTAAGCGGTCTTCCCACAAAGTGGGAGGAAGGCAAAACTATACCGGTCAAGATCGAGGGAGATATGACAGTGCGCGACAATACAGAGCGCGTAACGTGGGATGGTAAGGTCGTACTTGATAGTCAGACATTCCGAGGCAAAGCGACCACAGCTCTCAAGATGAGCCAATTCGGTATCGATCCACCCAATCTCAGTATGCTCAAAGTAGAAGATGACATTGTACTTACACTCAACTTCGTGGCGATAGCAACGGGAGAGACAAACTCTTCCGGCCCAGGGGCGACCAAAGAGACTTCGTGCACGCCAAGCCGGCAAGGCCCGACAACCACTTCACCCATAGACGATGCGCCTGTTCGCTCCTCAGTAGGTAAAGGGCACGTTCTGAATGGGACCGTCAAATCAAGCCTCAACTGCGCGCCAATATCAGGGGCCAAGATAATCTTCTGGCTGGCGAATCCCGCCGGGCAGTACGACGATGACCACAGGGCTTCCGTCTTCACCGATGCGTCGGGCGTTTATACTTTCGAGAGCAACTTTCCGGGCTTATATACAACCCGCCCGCACATACATCTTTATGTACAGGCTCCGGGCCACAAGGCCATAGAGCAGGAGTACTTCCCTGGCACAGGGCAAACCGAGGGAACATTTGACGTAGTGCTCGCACCCGATGAGAGTGCCGGTGCCAATCTTACTCCATCGATGCCAACCGCAGTGCCCGAGTCGTGCGAGCCGACATTTGCAGACCCTCCCGGCCCTTATGTTCCAGACGCGCCTGTTCGGCAGTCAGTCGGCAAGGGGCACATCGTCAGGGGCACGGTGAAGTCCAGCCGTGACTGCTCGCCTATCAGCGGGGCCATGATAGAGATGTGGCCCTCCGACGAGAACGATGACCATGACTACGATGCCAGGGCAACCCTCTTCTCAGACAGGGAAGGGGAGTACTCTTTTGAAAGCAATTTCCCTAACCATATCCATATGCGAGTCTCCGCGCTCGGCTACGAAACTATCTTCACAAATGCCTACCACCCCAAGAAAGGCGATGCCGAAGGGCGCTTTGATATTGTGTTGCGAAGCGTGCCGTAGGTAACTAAAACGTATCTCTAGTGCCAAATATAAGGATCGAAACAAAAGTGAGTATTGTCATTCTGAACGAAGTGAAGAATCAGTCTCCTCAGCACAAACTCTCCCATACGGATTCTTCACTTCGTTCAGAATGACAAGGGATAATTGGTTCGCTTTCTTCTAAGTGCTCTATCTTCCAGATGCGTTCTAGCCGTTTATTTACAGTCGAGCGCCAGCTTCAAGTTCGCCAGGTTCTGCCGCATAATGATGAAGTAATCGCTCCCTTCCTTCTGCTGATCGGTGGTCAGGCCTTCTATAGGATTCAGCACCAGGGTCTGTGCGCCGACCTCACTCGCTATCAGTTCGGCTACTTTCGGATCAACCAGCGTCTCAAAGAAAATGTACTTAGCGTCATGTTCCTTTGCAAAGGCGATAATCTCCTTTAGCTGGGCCGGACTTGGCTCCGCTTCAGGCGACATGCCCGATACCGGCACCTGTTTGAGACCATATCTCTCGGCTATATAGGCAAAAGCGGCATGTGAAGTAATTAGCTCTTTACGCGTACAGTCAGTTAATCCCTGCTTGAACTCACCGTCGAGGGCTGACAATTCACCGCGCAACTTCTCTGCGTTGGAGCTATAGGCAGCTTTGTTGGCGGGGTCAGCCTGCGACAATGCCTGCTCGGTATTGCTTACCATTTTCTCGGCACGCACGGGGTCGAGCCAGATGTGCGGGTCCAGGGCTGCTCCTAGTTCCTGCACATTTCCAGCTTCGTTCATGAGCGTAGCGAACTCCGCCGGAAGCAGGTCCACACCTTCCGATACGTCTTTGCTGATGGTAGCAGGCCCGGTAACGGTATCGAGGGCACGGTCGATTGAGGGCTGGAAGCCGTGACCCAGGTAGAGGAAGACCTTCGAGTTCTGTATACGCTCTATGTCACGGGGCGTAAGCTCAAGGTCGTGTGGCTCGGCTCCAGGCGGTACGGGGTTGTAGACATCTACCAGGTCGCCACCTACCCTGCGCGCCATATATTCAATCGGATAGAAGCTGGCTGCCACGTTTATGCGCCCGCTAGCAGGCTCTTCACTTCCGCACCCCGACAATAAGGCGACAGCCAGCAAAAGTAGCGCGCCGGAAGATTTCGCCGCTATATACATGGAGAACCCTCTAGGCAGAACTTATTGATACTTAGTATCAGTTGAAGGGTAGCATAGGTGCGGGGATTGTGTCAAGGTAGCAGTTTATCTTGCCTTTGTCATTCTGAACGAAGTGAAGAATCACTACGGGTGAGTCATTGCTCAGGGGACTGATTCTTCACGTAGTTTACCCTCGAACGTAGTGAAGGGTTCAGAATGACATCTCCAGCAAAACCGCAGTAGGGTAACCTAATGGGATTAGCGTGGCACTGTCGCTACGACCCGATCTTTCTTCTACAGTCTGCCACCTTATGCGTTCGTGTATCTTAATCCAGACTTAACTTTCCGCTCCTATTATCTTAATTCTAGCCCCATATACTGGTAAAAGACGAACTAAGTGACGTCTGATGTTCCAACTCTTTGCGAAGGTTTGCAAAGAACAGAGTCAAAAGGAGAAATGCAGATGGACAAAAAGACAGTAATAGGTACGGTGGGAGCTTCATTAGCTGCGGGGGCCGTATTCATCGGCACAGTCGCGGCGGGCGTATCAGCCCAAACACCGCCTACCACGGCCACGACCCCGGCGGCACAGACCACCCCGGCGCCGAAGAGCACAGCAGTTCCCGGTGAGAATCCGAAGTTGGGCCAACCCTTCCCTGGGGGCCATCATGGACCTGGCGGAAAGGGCGGTTTTGGCGGCTTCGATGGACCTGGGCCCCGAGGAATGGGTGGGTTCGTTCCCACTGCCGACATGGCCAACCGTCAGATAACCAATGCCACCGACTTCCTCACCCTCGCCAAGAGCGACCTGGCCTACGCCAACGGCAAGATGGACACAGCCAATATACAGAAGTGGCTCAATAGCGCAGATACACTGATAAAGAGCGCCCAGACGGCGGTCACCGGCACAAAGTACGAGAGTGCGGGCATGAATGCTGAGGCTGCGATGGATCTCATCAAGGCTGCCGAGGGGCAGATGGCCTATACACTCGGCGCTGACAAGCTCCCGTCCGCCAGCCAACTTCCAACGGGACGCAAAGGCCACATGGAGAGTGCGCCCGACGCTTCAACGCTGACCATAACCCAGGCACAGGCAAGTCGTATTCTCGCTCAAGCCTACAATAATCTCGTGGGTCAGAAAGCTTTGATCAAGGCTACAGATGCAACGCCTTATCTCACTGACGCGCAGAACGCTTACAAAACCGCCTATGACGCCTACAACGCGGGCAAGTATAACGATGCAGTCTCCGCGGCCAGGCTAGCCGGGCAGTTGGCAGGAGTAGCTCGCCACGTGCAAGCGGCAGTTGATGCTCCCGACAGCCCTGACACGGCGGTCCCTGTACCCGGCCCTACTTTCTAGACAACTATCCCTTCCCTCCCTCCCGCCCCCACTCGGCTTCGTGCTGGGTGGGGGTGTTATTTATGTCTTGAGTATCTCTGGCAATAATGTGTGGCCCGCTCGTGATCTACGCATCCTCACCAAAACTTAATTTTTTACCTCCTGTTCCTTAACCCTCGAACCTTAAACTGGTAATAACAACAATCTTTATAGCTGCCGAATCACACCGGTAGGGTTATCACACTAAACAGAAAGGACAGCATAATGAAATGGTACATGAAATTCACGTTAGCCTTCGCCTTGACTATGTTGCTGGCGGTCTCTGCGCTGGCAATATTGACTCAACCGGGTATAACAACCGGAGGACTTAACATCTCGCTGACCGGCGCGAATACCCAAACGAGCACGGCAGGCGCTACAAGCGTTCAAGTCGGAGAGCGTGCCGCGACCAATAACTCAGTAGCGCAGGTTCCGGTCGCGCAGCAGACGCAGACAAGCGCCCTGCCTGTGCTTGATGCCCGCGCAGCCGTAAAGGTGGCCGGGCCGGCGGTAGTAACTATAGTCAACACCCAGAGCACCCAGGGCACGAGGTTCCGTGGCACGCTTACAGGTAGCGGCTCAGGCGTCATTATCGACAGCCGGGGGTATATAGTCACCAATAATCACGTCGTAGAAAACCAGCAAAGCCTGGAAGTGATCTTCTCCAACGGCACCAAAGCGCCTGCCCAGCTTGTCGGCACAGACCCTCTTACTGACCTGGCAGTTCTAAAAGTAGATGTTGCGGTGCCCGACGTAGCAGAATTCAGTGACAGCAATGCCCTTGAGCCAGGCCAGCCCGTGGTAGCAATAGGGTCTCCACTTGGTGACTTCCGAAATACAGTGACAGTCGGCGTAGTGAGCGCATTGCACCGCAGCTTGAACGACTCAGGGTCGGTGGCCTTGCAGGACCTTGTACAGACTGACGCCGCGATTAATCATGGCAACTCAGGTGGCCCGTTGGTCGATCTTAACGGCCGCATAGTTGCAATCAACGTGGCTGTCGTACGCAGTGCGGGACCAGGCGACGTAGCCGAAGGCCTGGGCTTCGCAATACCGAGCAATACGGTCAAGGAGATAGCTGACCAGTTGATTGCTAAGGGTACGATCTCTCGCC
>JBBRVL010000025.1:0-18092 GCA_038246925.1 Chloroflexia bacterium | reverse complement strand
TGGTCCACTGCCGCATCGGTCGCCGCAATGGGAGAGGATAGCTGGTGGTTGGCTGCAACGTCGGCATACCGTGGCGCGTTGATCTGTGGGCCTTTCGCGGTAGGCAGTCCAGCTTGTGCTATTCCAAAGGTAAGGGCCACGATAAATGCCGCAACGAGCAGCAGGGGCAAAAGAAGCCGACCCACATAGCTTGCGGTTGAGTTATTCATCATTCTGATTCGTTCCTCTTCACAGGGTAGGTGGCAATGCCTGTCTGTAGCTAACGGGTCTGTAAATTGGGTATGCGTTGAAACGCCCGGTCATACAGGCGCCTGTATACCAACCGATGTACAGTTGGAGTATATCAAGCATATCTCAACTAAGTCAATATATACGAGTACTTTTACAAATTGTAATCATGCTCGTTTTGAGCGTTCCCTCATCATGACGGCCTAAACCATCTGAGCATATATAAATTTGTCTATTAATTCACACCTTCCGCTTATGTTGATTTCGGTGTATAATCGTTTTCGGTTCGCGAAAACTCACTATTGACATCTTCAAACATTTGATAAGCTGTGTTTATAACGCGGGGCTTACCAGATGGTTGCAATTTGCAGTTAGGCGCTACTTCTATCCCTCATTGGGTAAGAAGTCGCTAAGCTCTCATATGGGGAGGTGGTGCGTCTGAATATGGTGTTTGAAGGAGGATTCTCGTTAGTCAGAAAGATAATCGGTTTAAAGTAGAGTAACTATCAGGAGGAAGAGAAATTGCGAAAATCAAAGTTATTAACGACTGCGCTGCTGCCATCGATGCTCATTTCGCTGGCAGGTTTTGGCTCTGCTGCCGCCGCACCCGCGGCTCAAGCAGGACCTACCGATTGGACTGCAACTGCTGGCCACCAGATCTTTACCGAGGCGGGTGAGAAGCCTAGCTGGCAGGCAATGCATTTCTACCCGGAGACGCTTACAATCAACGCGGGCGATACGATTACCTGGAAGTTTGATGGCGGTCCGGAGCCGCACACCGTCACGTTCATGGCGGGTGAAAAAGGGATTCCGGGGCTTATTGCTGGGCCTCCTCCGGGCGGCGGTGGACCTCCAGGTGGTGGACCTCCAGGTGGTGGACCTCCAGGCCCGCTTCCGGCTCGCGTTCCTGCAAACCCCCTGGTCTTCTTCCCTGCGGGTGGGACCTCCTATGACGGAAAGGTTTATACAAACTCAGGTGTTATCGCTGCAGATACGCCCGGCCCCAAGCAGTACAAGCTTGCCTTCCCGACGGCCGGCACCTATGAGTATGTCTGTCTGCTTCACGCCTTTGTAGACCCCGCAACGGGTGGGATCATAGGCATGAAAGCCAAGGTGGTGGTCCAGGCCGCGGGCAGTGCTTTGCCGAAGACACAGGCCCAGGTCGACGCAGACGCGAAAGCTCAGATGGCTGCCCAGGAAAGCAGAGCGAAATCTGAGGAAGCCGACCTGCTAAAGGAGGCCCAGGCGACAACCCCGGGAGCCAACGGGACCAGCGTCCACAAAATACAAGTTGGTTACACCGTTCAAGAGCCGGGTATGATGCTCGACTACCAGCGGTTCTTGCCGAAGGGTATTACCATTCAGCAAGGCGACACCATTGAGTGGGCCGAGCCGTCCCCCAACTTCCACAATGTGGTTTTCGGCGGAGAGCCGGAAGTGTTCATAGTAGAACCCCAGCCGAACGGACCGCCGCAGGCCTTTGTCAACGTAGAAGCTCTGGCTCCGGCCGGCGGCAACCACCACACCGGAACGGGCTTCTATAACTCGTCTATCCTGTTGGCTCCCGGCGAGCCTGCGGGTGCCCTGCCGTTTCCGCAGGTCGTCACCTACTCGCTTACCTTCGATCAAGCAGGACGTTACGAATATGTCTGCGCCGTCCATTATCATAATGGTATGGACGGCACGGTAACCGTTGCGGCGCGAACCGGCGGAGGTGTCGGTATGCCTCGCACCGGATCGAGCAGCATTTGGCTCATAATTGCTGGTCTCGTCTTCGGATTAGTTGCCAGCTTCGGTGGCCTTGCTCTCCGTAAGCGAAAGGCAAACGCAAGGATCTAGTTTCAATCGTGGTTGAAGCCATGCTCACCATCCGGCAGAGCATGGCTTCCCGCCTCAAAACCAAGCGCTATCTTCCGATCAGCATCAAGGCCAGGGCTTGACTTTGCGTCTTTCCCTGGTCAAAGTTAGAAAGTAGGGTCTGTTTGTGAACGCGCTCTCTCTGTCATCGGCACGAACCTCGGCATCACCTCTGGTTCGCACATTACTCCTTTCCTATGGTGGTGTAGCTCTTTTTCAGTGGCTTCATAATGCTATCGCAGGTGGTTCGACAGGTGATGAGTCCAACCTCTACCTGCACTGGCTGCGCGACGGTACGCTGGCATTTCCGCTCGTGGCCCTAATTGTAGCTCTAGCATTGAGGAAGTCATACGCGATCAGTATAGGCAGCGCATCTCTGTATGCCGTTATCATGGGAGCCGGATCGCTCATTCACGGTTTCATCCCGACGGATCCTCATGCCGCACACGAATCCTCAGATTTCTCTTCGTTTTCTATGTTGGGTCAGACTCTGGGGATTATGGCCGCTGCCATCGTATACTGGCTGGTCGTCAACGCTACCCTGGAGCTACTCGATGGTGGAGAAACCTCTCATTTCTTGTTCGACAAGCTCCCAGCCACAAAGCGGTTCGCACCTTTCATCATCCCTCTTGCAGTAATCCTTGCAATCGTACCGGCGCTTGTTTTCAACTCAAGCGAGAGGGCAATCGCACAGACTAGCTTCCCTGACCAGACCATCCACCCTCGTGGTAGTCTCCTGCTCATAGCACGGTCTCTCGGTGATGGGTCGCTGGCCTACGTCGCGCCCGATTTTGGTGTGAATGGTGTGCGGCCTGTTATAGAGATGACGGAAGGTGAGTCGCTCAATATTACTCTAAAGAACGAGCTATCCGCCGATGTCAGCCTTCACGTGCATGGGGTACATTACAACCAGGATAGCGACGGCACCCGGCACAGCAACTCCTTCGTCAAACCGGGACAGCAGAAGGTCTACCAGTGGCGGGCTGCGGTCGGAACGTCCGGCTACTGGCACTACCACGACCATGTTATGGGCGATGACGAGGGGAGCGGCGGTATCCTGGGCGGTCTCTATGGCGGCCTGATAGTGCGGAAGCCGGGCGACCCGAAGCCCGCTCACACCTTCGTAATCGTCGGCCACGACAAGACCCTTAATGGCCGCATTTATCCCGACACTCCAACCCCGACCGCCAAACAGGGCGAGCTAGTTGAGTGGCTGATCATCTCACATGGGAATCGCGTTCATACCTTCCATCTACACGGTCACCGCTGGATCACGCCCAACCGCACGTCGGACCCAAATCCCGCCGCGCCTTCTAACGCTGGCAGCGGGCATGAAGATAACCATATATTAGCGCCGGGTGACAGCTTCGGCTTCCTGGTGATAGCCGGTGAGGGAGTAGGCCCAGGCATGTGGATGTACCACTGCCACTTCCAGGATCATGCCTCCGCCATGAAGGGGTTCTTCAAAGTTCTTCCGGCGGGCGGCGCGAATGAGCCTCCAGTAGAAACCTCCCGCACCTTCAAAGAGACCGGCAAGACCGTCTCTGGAAGGTTCCTCGATTACTGGCAGAACCACGGTGACCTCGCGCAACAGGGCTTTCCCATCTCGGACGTGATCCAGGAAAAGAGCGACCTTGACGGCAAGACTTATCAAGTGCAGTACTTCGAGCGCGCCGTATTCGAGATGCACCCGGAGAATCAGCCTCCGTATGATGTGCTGCTGTCGCAGCTTGGTACCTTCCGTTACAAAGAAAAGTACCCCGGCGGCAAATAGCCTCGCCTGGATATTTGAGTAGGTGTGTTTATGGCACCGAATGGGAACCTTCCACTCCTGGAATTGGATGAAGTCAAGATAACGATCTTGATGGACAACGTCATCGATGTGCTGATGAGCGGCACACCTGTTGCCAGGCGTCTGCCGTTGGGGGCGAACCCTTTTGAACGAGAGCAGCCGATTGCGCAACATGGGTTCTCCGTGCTGTTGAATGTGCAGCGAGGTAATAAGCGTGGCACAGTGCTGTTTGACACGGGGGTCAGCCGGACAGGTATCCTGCGCAACGCCGATATTCTTGAGCTAGACCTGGGCGCAATCCAGGCGGTGATCCTGAGCCACGGCCACCCCGACCATGCGCTGGGACTGCCCGGCCTTGTTGACCGGTTGGGAACGCGCAATCTCCCCCTGGTGCTCCACCCCGATTCTTACCTGGAGCGCAAACTTGTGCTGCCGAATGGGGCCGAGGTTAAACTTCCTGCTCCCCGGATCACCGACCTGAGACAAGAGAAGATCGAGGTAATAGAGGAGGTCGGGCCGTCCATGCTGGTGGACGGCATGGTGCTGGTGTCAGGCGAAGTAGCGCGGACCACCGAGTTCGAGACCGGGTTTCCGGTGCATTATGCGCTGAGGAACAGCCACTGGGAGCCGGACCCCCTGATAATGGACGACCAGTGCGCGATTATGAATGTTGCAGGCAAGGGTCTTGTGGTAATTACTGGCTGTGGTCACGCCGGTATAATCAACATCCTCAGGAACGCGATGTCGATTACGGGTATCACCACTATCTACGCTGTGATCGGCGGCTTCCATTTGTCCGGGCCATTCTTCGAGAGGATCATCCCACCGACGGTAGAAGCGCTCAAGGCGATTGGGCCAAGTTACATCGTACCGGGCCACTGTACCGGCTGGGTGGCTACCCACATGATCGCGCGTACGATGCCCGACGCCTTCATCGCGAACAGCGTCGGCACTACCTTTGTGTTGTAAGAACACCGGGCGAAACCGGCAGACAGAGCAGAAAGTCCGTGCCTCCGGCTTACAGCTGGCAGAGGTGCAGCGCAAGTACGCTTTCTGATTGCCGATGCGCCCAACTCAGGTCAAGAATTAGAGTACGACCAGCAGCAATCGCGGCCTGCTACTTGCACAGTACACCCTTTGATATGCCGAGGAAGCTAAGACAGCCCAGGGGCCCAAAGCCAGAGCGCAAGGGACGGCGCGAGAAGACCAACAGCCCAACTAGGCCACGCAACAAGCGAGAGCCAGCGCTCGCAAGGGAGACCTTGTTTCGTGCCCGGTTGGGTGACGCCGTACCTCAACCTGTGCGCCCGCAGCCGGAGCTGAACGACGAAGCCCGCATCCTCATCGAGCAGTTCCGCGCTAATTACCCCTTTACCCTCGACCACTTCCAGGAAGAAGCGATTCACTACCTGGCTGCGGGTGAGAGCGCGATGGTGGCTGCGCCAACAGGCACAGGCAAGACGGTCGTCGCCGAATTCGGGATATTCCGGGCAGCGCGCAAGGGGGTGAAGGTAATGTATACCACCCCGATCAAGGCGCTCTCCAACCAGAAGTTCCGTGACCTCCGCGCACAGTACGGCGATGCTGTTGGCCTTCTCACCGGGGATATTATCGAGAACCCGGATGGTTCCATCCTGGTGATGACCACCGAGGTGTTGCGGAATATGCTGTTGCAAACGCCCTCGGCACTCTGGGGAGTCGGCTGCATCATCTTCGACGAGATACACTATCTCGCCGACCCGGAGCGCGGCACCACATGGGAAGAGTCGATAATCATGTGCCCCGAGTATGTGCAGCTTGTCTGCCTTTCGGCGACCGTGAGCAACGCGCCCGAAGTGGCCGAGTGGATCAGCCGAACACATAAGCCTGTGCATCTCGTCACCCATCTGCAACGGGCGGTGCCGCTTTCACTTTACTATTACCTTGATGGTCAGCTAAACCTTGTCATCAACGCCCAGGGACAGCAGATTGTAGACTTCAATGTGGGCGGTGAGGTGCACCGGAAGTTCCAGGGTCGAGGGCCGAGGGGAACTGCCTCCGACGAAGATGCGCCGGGGGGCCGCGAGCGTCCTGAGCCTTCCCCACGCGAGATCGTGGAGAGCCTTGAGCGGGCGGACCTTCTTCCTGCGATCTACTTTCTTTTTTCCAGGCGCGATTGCGAAGCTGCCGCCGAGCTATGCGCGATGATACGGCTGGAAGCGATGCGCGACAAAGAGAATGTCGAGCGCATAAACGGAGTGCTGGCAAGCTACCTGGAACGCCTGTCGCCCGAAGACCGCAAGCTGGAGCAGGTGCAGCTTATGGCGTACCTGGCGCGCCGGGGCTTCGCTTTTCACCATGCCGGTCTGCTTCCCATCCTGAAGCAGCTAGTTGAAGAACTGTTCAACAAAGCCTTGATCCGCGTTGTATTCGCTACAGATACCCTTGCTCTCGGTGTCAATATGCCCGCACGTACGGTAGTCATAGGCAGGATGAATAAGTACGATGGAGTGAGCAGGCGGCCTTTGATCCCGAATGAGTTCCAACAGATGTCAGGGCGCGCAGGCAGGCGCGGTATCGATGCTCAGGGGCACGTCACCATCCCTTATTCACCCTGGGTGACGTTCCATGAGGCGCTCAATATTGCTACCGGCCCGCTCCGCCCCGTAGAGAGCGCGTTTACCATGCACTATAACTCGGTGCTCAACCTGTGGAACCCACCGGATGGTGAGCGTGTGCTTCGCGTGATGGGGTCTTCCCTGCTTCAGTTCCAACAGGGCAGAAGACTCCGCGACCTTGAGCAAGAGCTAGACGACGAAGAAGAGAGTCTTGCCGAAGTCCCAATTGGCTGCCTGATCGGCTACGATAACGGAGAAGAACTGCTGGACGAATATGAGCGGCTAGGGCGCATTGTAGAAGAGGCACGCAAGCGTGAGAGAAAGGCTGAGCAGAACCTTAAGTACGCCGAGTCACGCGGCAATGAGCTACCGTGGAAGCGCCCGGAGCGGGACGTCCTACGACGAGAGTTTCGATCGCTTCCACAGGGTGCGTTTGTGCATATCGAAGGGTACGGCTGGGCTATCTACCTGGGGCGTGGGATTGGGGCTGTAGTCGGTCTCTTCCTGGTAGTAGGCTCCCAGCCGGAAGGCGATAGCGTTGACAACCCAGAATGGGAAGTGCTGCCTCTTTCTGAATACAGGCATATTGACTACATGCCGGAAGAGCCGGTCGTGGTCGACCTGCCGTTTGCGCTTTCAACCCTCGCCGTACCTCCGACCGTCCCACTTCCTGAGCTTTTATCGCCGGAGGAAGGCGTTGTCCTCAACGAAGGTGTATCTCAGGCCCTCGCCAATCTCCCCGACCTTGAGGGCTGGATAGAGGAGTACAAGGCGGCACAGTCCGAGCATATCGAGGCAGCTACTTCCGGCGCACGGCGGAACCTGGAAGAGACACGCCACGATCTGAGCGAGGCGGTAGAGGCCGAGCGCATGCACGTCTGCCATACATGTCCCGTCCGCAAGGAGCACAGGACCAACAGGCGTCTCCATGCTCGCCTCCTTCTCGACCGGGACTCGACGGAGCGCCGGTTGAATGAGCGACGCCGCTATGAGGAGACCCGCCTGCAAAATACCTTGAAGGGGCTGGTCAACGTGCTGGTACAGTTTGCCTACATCCGCAAGGGTGAGCTTACGCCCAAGGCACAGAAGCTGGCCGACCTCTTCGATACGAACGCGCTCATGATCTGTGAGATAGTCGAGGGAGGGTACCTCGATGGGCTGAAACCGGAAGATATCGCCGAGGTATTTTCCTGGTTTGCGTATGACAGGGACATAGATTTCCCCAATAGGCTGCTCTTGCCCCGCTACCTGATCAACCTTCGCCGCGATCTCGACAACCTGCAAAACGCTATCTTCGCAGCCGAGCGCCGCCAGGAAATCTCGCTGACCCGGGGCTACAACCCTTATTTCTTCGGTGCCGCCAGAGCATGGTGCAAAGGTTCGTCGCTTGCCGATATACTGATGCAGGTAGACATCAGTGAAGGCGATCTTGTCATGACGTTCAACAAGACACTTGACATAATGCGACAGGCCCGCGAAATGCTAGCTCATCACGATCCGCACAATCCTTTACGTGCCCAATTTGATGAGGCGGGAAAGATGGTGCGAAGGGGCGTGGTACAGATGGCGTCCTCGCTCGGGTTCGCGCCGCAGGAGGGACAGGCGGTAATGGAAGAGGTTGTGCCCGCTCCGGCATCTGAGGAGAGCTAGGCGAGGGGAATCTACTTTCGCTTCGGTAGGAGACCGCGTTTCGCCTGGGAGGCGACCGCCACGATACGCACAAACTCGCCTGGTTTCAAGGATGCCCCGCCGACCAGAGCGCCGTCAATCTCTGGCTCGGAGATAAACTCGGCGATGTTCTCTTTGTTGACGCTTCCGCCGTACTGGATGCGTATTTCCTGGGCCGCTATCTCTCCATGCAGTTCGGCAACGTTTCGCCTGATCGCTCCTATGACCTCGTTTGCTCCGGCCCCGGTGGCGGGCCTGCCCGTGCCGATTGCCCATATCGGCTCGTAGGCTATCACGCATTTATTCACCTGATGCGTATCCAGGCCATCAAATGCGGCAGTGACCTGGCGCTCTATGACCTCCATCGTGCGGCCTGCTTCGTTCTCCTCCAGGTTCTCACCAACGCAAATGATCGGCATCAGGTCATGCGCGAGTGCGGCGTCTACTTTTCGGCGCACATCCTGATCACTTTCATGAAAATATTGCCTACGCTCTGAGTGGCCGAGGATAACGTAATCACACATCCCTTGCAACATCAGGGGCGAAACCTCCCCCGTGTATGCTCCCTGCTCCTCCCAGAACATGTTCTGCGCGCCCAGAAAGAGGCTTGTGCCGTCGAACATATCGGCGAACGTTTCGAGTGACACAAACGATGGGCAGATCACTATATCAACATCTTCGATAGCATCAAGCTGTTCAAGCATATTGTCCATAAGCTCGAACGCCTTCTCAGGCCCCATATTCATCTTCCAGTTGCCTGCGATGATTGGTCTACGCATAGTATTTAGCGATAAGCGATGAGTGATGAGTGATGAGTGGTCTACTCGTCTATAGTCTCTTCTTCGTATTCGCTTTGCCTGTTGCGGTTGCGCAGGTTGTCGAGGGAGAAGATGCTTGGCACGAATAGTAAATGTACAGCCATGAGAAAGAAGACCGAGTCCCTGATGACGGCTTCCGGCCCAGCCTTTTCATTCTGGAGCCATACTCCTATTGGTCCAAGCGCGCCGATGAGCGCCAGACCCAGAGGATTGCCGTCAGGCCCTGCGAAGCAGCCGCAATTTATGTCGAGGCCCCTAGCCCACGCCTGCGCTACGGCTGCCAGGAATACCAGCATGATTATCCCGCTAAGGAGGGCTGAGAAGCGGAGGAAGAGGCCCGCCAAGAGCCACACGCCCAGCCCTATCTCAATAATGGGCAGACCGACCGCTATCGCTTGAACAAGGCCGGAGGGAAGCGAAAGCTCGTATGAGTTGATGGTAGCCACGAAAGCTCCGGCGACCCCCAGCTTGCTCAACCCCGAAAGGAAGAAGATGACCCCGAGGACTAATCTCGATACGAGCGTGGGGTAGGGGCCGGTCAGGAAGTTGCGAATGCCTCCCACCCGTTCAACTGCCGGTTCGTGGCTGGCTATCTGCGCGTCATCAGGCTCGACTGCCCTCATTTCGTCTGCTGTTGTGGTTATCCTTGCCATGATGGCTCTCTTTCTAATCAGCTTTACATAAGCGAACAGAGGCTCATTCTAAAGTAAGTCCGTGCGGGCGAGACAATGATCTATCATAGGGGTAGACCCCCGGCCTATCCCTATGATAGATCCCTTTACTGCTGTAGTGCTTTGTCTATCTCCGCGCCAAGAAGCTCTGCGGTCAACGGCACTTCTTCCTGGGCCAGGTACTTACCGAAGATATTACCCGACTTGTCGATAATGTACACGGTAGGATAATACTCGACACCATATGCATTGGCGGCCTTCAACTCCGGGTCGAAGAGCAGGGGGACCTCTGCTTTGAACTGGTCGCGGAACTTGACCAGATCGTCCATGGCGATGGGACTTTCGTTGTCTATCCCGCGGGAGCTGGCGCTAACCCCAATCACATCGACTCCCTTGTCCTTATACTTCGCATTAAGCTCGTTGAAAATCGGCACATCGGCCTGGCAGTGGGGACACCACGGGGCCATGAACTCGATGAGGACCACTTTGCCTTTCTGCGCGCTCAATGTATACGGCTGATTGTCGGTGTTCGGAAACGTAAAATCAGGGGCAGGGCCGCCCTGCGCTGCCGGCGTGACACCCACCTGAGGAACGCCTGCCACATTCTGCGGATTTGCTGTCCCAGGGTTGATTCCACTCCAGACAATTGCAGCTATCACCAGCAGCAAACCCACTGTAAGCGCAATATCCAGCGGCCTCAGCTTGAAAGTCGACTTCTTCTGGGGCATGGTCGCGCCTCTCCGGGCGGTACTGCTGGTGGAAACGGCGGTTCCGGTCCCCTTCCCAGTGGGTGCGATTGTCGTTTTGGTGCTCGTTGCTTTACTCAAGCTGTCCTGGGCGGAGGTAGGCCGCGAGCCGGTGCTGCTCCTTCGTGCCGGTTGCTTACTCATGCTGTATATGATTCCTTTCTGTCCATTAAACGCTTGAAATCCATCAAACTCGCCCCATACCTTTAGATATCAACTCTAGAGCGAGTTCCTCACTTCTCCCTATCTTTTAACGCGGCTACTCCTGGCAGGGTTACGCCCTCGAGGAACTCCAGTGAGGCCCCACCGCCTGTTGAAATGTGGGTAACACAACTGCCTAGACCCATCTGCTCGATAGCTGCAACAGAGTCACCCCCGCCTACGATGGTGGTCGCTCCTGACTGGGTCGCATCGCAAACTGCCTGCGCTACGGCAAGAGTGCCCGATGCAAAAGGTTGCATCTCGAACACGCCCATAGGACCGTTCCACACGACGGTCTTTGCCTGCCTTATTACATCAGCATATTCGGCAGAGGTTACAGGTCCGATGTCGAGGATGCGCCAGCCAGCTCCGCTTCGCTCATGCCCGGCGTCCTCTGGCATCTCACGTATTCCTACAGTTTTTGTCTCCGCATCGGCGCTGAATTCTGAGGCGATAACTACGTCGGTGGGAAGCATCACACGCACGTTTTGCAGCTCGGCTCTGCCTAGAAGGGCTTCAGCATCCCTCACGCGCTCTTCTTCAACGAGGGACTGCCCAACGGGCACCCCAATCGACTTGAGAAAAGTGTTAGCCATGCCCCCGCCTATGATAAGGGTGTCGACTTTGCCCAGCAGATTGCCGATAACACCCATCTTGTCCGAGACTTTCGCGCCGCCCAGGATTGCCACGAATGGGCGCTCAGGGTCCTCAAGCGCGCTGCCCAGGCTGGTAAGCTCGCGCTCCATCAGAAGTCCGGCCACAGCGGGCAGAAGGCGTGCTACACCCTCGGTCGATGCGTGTGCGCGGTGCGCCGAGCCGAACGCATCGTTCACGTAGATGTCGGCAAGAGAGGCAAGCTGCGCCCCGAAATCTCCGTCATTGGCTTCTTCCTCCGTGTGGAAGCGTAAGTTCTCAAGGAGAAGCACCTGGCCTGGCTGTAGCATGGAAGCCGCCTCCTTAACTTGTGGCCCCATACAATCCGTAGCGAAGCGTACCGGCACGTAAGGAAGTAGCTCCTGGAGACGTGCCGCAACGGGGGCCAGGCTGTACTTTGGATTGACTACTCCCTTTGGCCTTCCCAGATGCGACATCAGAATTACCGCTGCATTCTTGTCGAGCAGGTACTCTATCGTCGGCATTGAAGCTCGTATGCGAGTGTCGTCAGTAATATGCATGTTCTCATCGAGCGGCACGTTAAAGTCTACCCGTACAAGCACCTTTTTCTCTGCGATATCGATGTCTCGGACGGTCAGTTTATCCATGATACCTCATCGTACTGTTGTAATGTCATTCGTGATTCGCAAATTCAAAACAATAAAACTCTTGGCGTTTTCTTGGCGCTCTTGGCGTCTTGGCGGTTTCGTTGTAATTCGTAATTATTTATACCCCTCGCTCGGCCATGTAGTTGGTCAGGTCGGCCACGCGGCAGGAGTAGCCCCATTCGTTGTCGTACCATGCAACGACCTTGATCAGGTTGTCGCCGATTACCATTGTGCTCAAGCCATCAACTATCGCTGAATGGGAATCCCCCTTGAAGTCCATGCTAACAAGAGGCTCTTCTGTGTAGTCGAGAATGTCTACCAGATCACCCTGGCTGGCCTCGATTAGCGCGCCGTTGATCTCCTGGACTGTGGCAGACCTTTCTATCTCGGCAACGAAGTCGATTATAGACACGGTAGGAGTCGGTACGCGCAGGGAGAAGCCGTCGAATTTGCCCTTCAGCTCAGGCAAGACCAGCGCGAGCGCCTTGGCTGCGCCTGTAGAGGTCGGGATGATGTTGAGCGCGGCAGCCCTGGCTCGGCGCAGGTCTTTGTGAGGCAGGTCCAGTATCTGCTGGTCGTTCGTGTAGGAATGGATTGTGGTAATCAACCCTTTGACGATGCCAAAGCGATTGAGTATTACCTTGGCCACAGGCGCGAGACAGTTGGTAGTACAGGAGGCATTCGAGATTATGGTGTGCTGGGCAGGGTCGTACTTCTCATGATTGACGCCCATGACGACCGTGATGTCCTCCCCCTTGGCGGGGGCCGAGATGATCACTTTCTTGGCGCCGCCTGCAATGTGCGCGCGAGCCTTGTCAGCGTCGGTGAAGACACCTGTCGATTCGATGACAATTTCAGCTCCAACATCACCCCAGGGCAGCTTTGCCGGGTCGCGCTCCGCGAAGGCTCGTATCTCCTGGCCGTCCACCGTAAAAGTGTCTTCGCTGGCGGATACATCACCGTCGAACGGGCCATAATTGCTGTCGTACATGAGAAGGTGAGCCAGCGTATGGTTATCCGTCAGGTCGTTGACAGCTACCACCTGGATTTCATCCGGGTAGTAATCGCGTAGCGCCTTATACACCTGGCGTCCGATTCGGCCAAACCCGTTTATACCTACTTTCATAACCATGATCGCTGCTCCTTTGTTTGCATTGTCTGTTTTTGTACGCACTCCATTGGGCGTCCGCTCATTCCAGAAGGCGATGCAGAACTCACGTCCTTCGACTTCTACCCCATTACAACAGTCTGCAATAATTGTCTACTGCTTCTTACTAACATGTTCCTCGGCTACACCGGCTTCCAGCCCAGCAATATCTCCTGTGAGTCGCTGAGTATCGAACGGCAACTCCCCGTGTCCGTTTTCGGACAGCTCTCTCAGCTCACGTGCTTTGACGCGGCCAGGCGCACCTTTGCCACCGCGATTCTCATATAGTTGCATAACTGCCAGCGCCAGCTTTACCGGATCGTGCCGTAAAGGGTTGTCATCGCGGATTACGTCTGCGGGCACCCATTCCAGGTTGTGAAAGCGAGCAGCGGCGGCGCTATCGAGGGTCACAGCCGATACGCTAGCTTCAGGATCGATCTGCTCTGCTACCCGCTGGCTGGAATTATAAATTACATAGTCAAACAGGCCGGGGCCGATATGGTTGTGCAGAGCACGCACGTGCTCTACCACGCCGAACCCGTCGGTCTCGCCAGGTTGGGTCGCCACGTTGCAAATATATACTTTGACGGCCGACTTATTGGCCTTGACTGCGCGTGCTATGTCGCCAACCAACAGGGGTGGCATTATACTCGTATAGAGCGAACCGGGGCCCAGCACGATTATATCCGCGCTCAGGATCTCGGACATCGCTTCGGGATAGGCGGGCGCGTGGGCCGGGTGCATGAAGACACGCTTGATGGGCGAAGGGGCGCGAGGGATGACCGACTCGCCGCGCACTACCTCGCCATTCTCTAGCTCGGCGTACAGCTCGATGTCGGTTAGCGATGATGGGAGTATCTTTCCCCTCACTGCGAGAACACGCGACGACTCGCGGATGGCGTTCTCGAAGTTGCCTGTGACGTCGGTCATGGCGACCAGGAATAGATTGCCAAAGGAGTGGCCCGCGAGGTCTCCGCTTTGCTCGAATCGATGCTGGAAAAGCTCGGACAGCAGAGGCTCGGCTTCGGAGAGGGCTACTATATTATTACGAAAATCGCCCGGGGGGAGGATGCCGAGGTCGCGGCGGAGCCGTCCCGACGAGCCGCCGTCGTCCACCACATTAACCACGGCGGTGATATTATCAGTGACTTCTTTGAGTCCGCGCAGCAGTGTGGGCATTCCCGTTCCACCACCGATGGCGACGATCTTCGGCCCATCGGCCTTGCGAGCCGCGCGTATGGTTCCCATGAGCGGCATCTGGTAGGCCCGCCCCCTGGCTGAGGCCTCGCCTGCTGCCCTGTTTAGCCTCAGCACGCCGATCCAGGCGAGAAGAGCGCCGGCCACCCCTACAAACGCCTCTCTGAACGGGTGGGGTATGAATTGGAGCGTCGCGTAGTAGATGAATGTAGTGCCCGACACCGGCAGAACATACATGCGGTACAGGTTGGCGATACCCATTGCGAGGCCCAGGCCAAGAATAGCAACCCCCACAGCGAGCACGAACGCCCATTTGCGGAAGCCATACCCGCTCGGTAACCATCTCTCCAAATCCACTGGGCGTTACTTCTCCTGTGTCTGTTTTAAGTAGGCCAATTCTACCGTAGTCCGCCAGTTCGCGAGTCCCCAAGACGGGCCAACTTTGTTATCTGTCCTGAGCAAGGGAACAAACTAACAGCCCATTATAACTGAATGGGTGCGCCGGAACAAAGAGGATGCTCAGACCGCGTGGGCCGCTTCTCGACTGGAAGCCCTGATGCGCGCCGCGATCTCTTCGGCCGCGAGATCGTCAGCGTTCCATGCCCCGAGCGGAGTAAGTTTGATTTGATGCTTGAGCGCGACGGCATCTAGTTGTGTTTGTATATCGTATAGCGTGTTGATGCCGTCGGCCGGGAAGCTCGAAGGCATCCAGTAGATGCTTCGGCAGCCAGCCATGTGTAATGCTTCGGCAGCGTGTGTGATGCTCGGTTCGCGCCTCAGCCAGCCGATCTCAATTCTACTTTCATCAAATCCTGCCCTTTGTAGAGCGTACTTTACGTGCCGTTGGAACTCCTCTTCCTGTTGCTGACGGGACTGGGCGGATTCACTCGCATCGGGGTGGCCTCGTCCGGCCAGAAGCAAGCCGACCTCGTCCGCGTGGGCATCAGTCATCGCCACCGCCTCAAGCACCCGGCGCACGTAAATCTGGGGCAGAAGCTCCGAATCCCATAAAGGGGACAAGTGGGTAGCTCGCACACGGTTGCTCTCGAGGCTGATGCCCTCGAAAAGGTCCCCGGCGGCGAACGCATCCGGGGGATTGGTCACACGAATGTGTACTATCACTAACCGCCGCGTACCTTCTTCGATCACGCGGGTGATTGTGTCGGCAAGGCCAGGGCTGTCGCTATAATAAGCGAGGGAGACGCGCTGGTCAGTTGGTAAGCGGGCCTGCACTTTGCGCGCAAGTTCAGCCATGTGGTCGCGGTAGGGGCTGCGGCCAATCGAAGCGAATTTGCTCTTGATGTCGCGCATGTAGAACGGCCTGACAAGGATGGGAGGCACATCTTCAGCATTGTCGGCAAGTTCGAGCCGGCCGGCAGCGCTCCGCAAATCATAGTCAGGCGGCTCGCCTGGCGCGAGGCAGATTATCGCCGTCCATCTACCGCTACCGCCTTGTACCGTCGCCTCGCGCTTACGCCGCCTCGGTAGGAGGACTGAAAGGGTGGTCAGCGCATAGCCGAGCGCGAAGGTTAGGACAAGTAGCACAAAGGAGTTCGCAAGGCCGATGCCGGTGCCCTCAATCCGTTCAGCTATGACCATACCTAGCACCGCGAGCAGCAGTGACAGAGCAAGCATTACGGCGTAGACGACCTGCTGTTTAGCCGGTGACATCAGCACAAGCGCCAACAGGCCCCCGCTCGCAAGGCCCATAAATACTACCAGCACCGCGCCCAGACTCAAGTAGACAGGCAATAGCACTCTCCCAGTATGCGCTCTCCAGCATTCCGACAGGCATTATAGCATACGAGTAATGAGTGGTGAGTGGTGAGTGGTGAGCGAAATGAGAAACGAGAAGCGTGAAACGTGATTGTCAGTAACTAGGGGCTATTAGCCTATGACCAAGAAGGACTGACCACCAACAAGAAGCTCAGGGCTTGACTGGTTTGCAGGGCGAAACTATAATCGAAGCATGCGAATGCGCAAGGAGACGAAGTTTACGCCGGTTGATAGCAGAGGCGTTGACGGCCTGCCCTCGGTCAGCTACCGTTTGCCACTTGTTGTTACAACACTGGCAGCGCTGCTGATTTTCCTTCTGACCGGGTTTCTTGCGATCATCACTATAGGTATCGTCGTCAATTATGTGACTCGCTCTTCAACCGAGGTAGGTGGCGACCCGGTGTTTGTAGGTTGCGTGTGTGCGCCCCTCGGCGTCACCTTCCTGGGGGGGGCATTTTATTTCCTGGGAGCTATATTACAGGGCCTACGCGACCTCCGTCAGCCGGTTCATTACACCAGAGGCACCATAGCCGACCGCGAACATATAGGTGGGCGCAGGGGCGGCAACTGGCTCTACGTGAACGCACGATACGCGGGACCCGATCTGGCTGTTGCATCAGAAGTCACAGAAGAGCAGCGGGCCGCTTCACCCGACCGCTCTCAGATTGTTCAGCCCCGCTTCGCTCCCGCTTCTACGTCATCAACGGCGCAAGTAGCGAAGGAAAAGCAAGGGTCTTACTTGCCCGCCCACAGGTTGACGGCTGATCTCAAAGCTTTGGAACCGCTTGAGCCGGGCGCGGCAAAGCCAGCCCTGTTATTCAGGATAGACCCCGCGGCCCACTCTGCTATCAAGCCCGATGATGAGGTGCTGGTCGCGCACTCGCCCCACTTACAACATGTATATTACGTCTCCCACCTCAGAGGAGGCGAGTGGGAGTCGTTTCCTAATAAGGCTTTGATCTAGTCAGGCATACGAATCAGGGATTAGAGTTCAAGGTTGTACGGAGTTCTAACCTTGAACCTTGAACTCGTTTTGGATTTGGAATTAGGTAGCCTCCAGCTTAGACAAGGCTGCGTCAACTCTCGCCAATGTTTCCTGTTTGCCTATTACCTCGATGCTCTCGAAAAGGGGTGGGGAAACAGGACTGCCAGTAACGGCCACTCTCAATATCATAAAGAGATCGCCCGCTTTCATTCCGATTTCTTCGGCGATGGTGCGCATACCGGCTTCCCAGGCTTCGTGTGTCCAGGGTTCGGGCAGGGCTGTAAGCATCTCGCGGACGCGCGCAAGGCCGTTTTGGGTGGAGTCTGGGTCCCCTTTCTTGGGGACGAGCGCAGACGCTTCGTAATCGGGCGGAGGGCCGAAGAAGAAACCTGTAAGTTCCATGAACTCGCCCAGCCGTGTGAGCCGGTCCTTGATTACAGGCACTACCTTGCGCACGCGGTCGGCGTCCAGCCCAACAGGTAGATAAGGCTGTAGCCGCTCGTATAGCTCTTCGTCGGTAAGCATACGAATGTGCTTGCCGTTTATGCTTGTCAGCTTCACGAGGTCGAACACGGGACCGCTGGTGGTAACTCGGTCGAGGCTTATCTCATTCTCTATTTCTTGATATGTGAATATTTCACGCCCGTCGGGCATGGACCAGCCCATCAACGCCAGGAAATTGACCATTGCTTCAGGCAGGAAACCCTGCTCGCGATACCACTTGATCGCGGTGTTGTTCTTCCTCTTGGAGATTTTAGAGCGGTCGGCGTTTCGCAGCAGAGGCATATGCGCGAACTGAGGTAGCTCCCAGCCGAATGCCTGGAAAAGCAGGACATGCAGTGGTGTGCTGCTTATCCACTCCTCGGCGCGCACCACGTGGCTGATCTCCATCTCGTGATCGTCAACAACCACTGCCAGATGGTAGACAGGCAGGCCGTCAGACTTCAGCAAGACGGCGTCGTCAAGCACCCGGTTCTCGAAAGTAATCTCACCCCTGATGAGGTCATTGAAGGTGGTCGTGCCTTCGGTTGGCATTCGCACGCGTATTACGTAAGATACCCGTTCGGCGATGTTGTGGTCGATCTCTTCCTCGGAGAGGTTTCGGCACCTGCCGTCGTAGCCGGGCGGCTCTTTGCGGGCAACCTGT
>JBBRVL010000024.1:0-18151 GCA_038246925.1 Chloroflexia bacterium | reverse complement strand
TTGGCGGCAAAATTCAATGCGGCCCGGCATACCCTCCCCGGCGACAAGAGGCCGATTTACATCGACGCCTTCGTAGCAGACAGCGGCACTGCGCGCTCCCAAATCGCCGACAAGAGCCTCCAACCGACCGTATGGTCGCCCTCTAATTCCCTCTGGAAATCTGTCCTCAACTTTGAAGCCGATGCGGAACTTGCAGGCTCCGGCCCCGGTGATGCTGACCCACTCCTCCTCACGCCCGTTGTGCTGGCAATGTGGAAGCCGATGGCCGAAGCGCTAGGTTGGCCGGACGCGCCTATCGGCCTGAGCGACGTGCTTGCCTTGAACAAGAACGAAGAAGGCTGGGGCGCAAAGGGCCACCCTGAGTGGGGGCCGTTCAAGTACGCGCATACCAACCCTGAGGTATCTTCCACCGGCTTATCGACGGTGGCAGCGGAGTTCTATGCCGGGGCCGGCAAAACCAGTGGCCTGACACAGGAAGACATCGACGATCCCAAGGTGAGAGACTTCGTAAAAGAGATAGAGCAGAGTATAGTCCACTACAGCGCGACCACCACTATCTTCAAGGAGAACGTGCGCAAGGGCGGGATGAGCTATATCTCGGCGGTCGCGCTCGAGGAAGTGACAGTTCTTGAGCTAAACAAGACAGGAATGACTACACCCCTGGTGGCTATCTATCCGAAGGAAGGCACCTTCTGGCATGACAACCCATACATCATTCTGAAGGGATCATGGGTAACGGATGAACAACGCCGCGCAGCCGCCGTGTTCAAGGACTTCCTGTTAGAGGCCGACAGTCAAAAGACTGCACTTACCCTCGGCTTCCGCACCGCAAACACGGCAGTATCATACCGCACCGAGCCGTTTACACGCGCTAACGGCGTTGATCCTGACCAGCCTCGCACGACTCTACAGGTCCCATCGCCTCGCGTGCTCGTTAGCGCGAAGAATGCCTGGAGCGTGCTGCGGAAAGAAGCGAATATCGTGCTGGTGCTTGACGTGTCGCCTTCTATGGATGACCAGGATAAGCTGACGAACGCAATCGCCGGAATTGAGATATTCCTGGAGCAGACCCGCGATGTAGACCGCGTCGGATTTGTGGTGTTTGATCGTGATGCGCATATCCTTGTGCCGATAGACACGCTATCGAAGACACGCAGCCAGATACTTGACTACCTCCATAACCCTGGCACGATGCCGCGTAACGACTCTACCGCTATCTATGACGGGGTGGCGGCAGGTCTTCAGGAGCTGGACCGTCTCAACGACAAGGCCCACATCAACGCGCTTGTGGTGCTGACCGATGGGCAAGACAATTCAAGCAGCAGCCAGAACAAAAGAGACGTGCCCCGACGGTTGCGCCAGGACCGCGACGAACTATACGCGGTAAAGCTCTTTCCAATCGCCTATGGTAACGCAGACGGCGTAGACGTTGAAGTTATGCAGGGTTTCGCGGACATTACTCAGACGCGTCTAATTAGCGGGGACACCACGGACATACGCAAAATCTACCAGGAAATGAGCAGCTACTTCTAACGCCTGGAAAAGCAACGTAATCCCGATCTGTAGGGGCACCCCTGTGTGGGTGCCCTGGTCGCTAGCCGAGAAGATTGTGGTAAGGGAAAAGGGCACCCACACAGGGGTGCCCCTACAATATTGCATCTCTGGGCCTTGTGTTATAATGTGGGGCGCTCTTTCAGGAGACGATTATTGAGTGGAGGGAGAAGAAATGCCGGGAGGCGATTCAGGGCACGGTCATGGGGATGAGGAATACGTCAATTACATCGTCACGGACGTGCTCAACTTCGGAGGCTTCTTCGGTGGCGAGACCGTAACACTTGATGCAACTCTCCGCTCGGACCCCGCGAAGTTCGCTAGCTTTATCATCCCCGAACATGTCTTCGACAATCTGACGGCGCGCCACCTCATTGCGCCGGGCATGGCGCTTGGCTTGGTGGTAGAGAACGGCGAAGTCCGGGCTGCGCGCGTATTGGGCGCTCCCACCCGCGACCAGCTAAAGGAGATCGTCAAGCCTCCTGCGCCGAACGAGTCGGGTCCGTCTCCACGTGCGCTGTCATACCGTTGTATGCAGTGCGACCTCTGGATAGCGGGAACGCCAAAGCGCCTCGAAGACGGCAGCTACCATTGCTTGCTCTGTGACAGCAAATTGGGTTGACCTCGCGCTTCGAGAATGTCGGGAACACCGTTTCTTGAAATAGGGACTTATACTAACATCAGATGATATTACATGCTTCTAAGGAGATATTAAGCGATTTATGGATGCAACCCTACAGATGTTGAAGGAACTAACCGAGGCGAACGGAGTGCCGGGACAGGAAGGCCCTGTCCGCGAAGTCATGGCGCGCTACCTTGAGGGTACTGGAGAAATAATCAGGGATAATCTAGGCTCTATCGTTGCACGTAAGAGTGGCAAGAACGCGGGTGAGGACGCGCCGAAGGTGCTGATTGCCGGGCACATGGACGAGGTTGGCTTCATGGTGACGCTTATCACCGACGAGGGCTTCTTGAAGTTCCAGGGCCTTGGCGGGTGGTGGGAGCAGGTTATGCTTGCGCAGCGCGTCACCATTAGGACTCACAAAGGTGATATTATAGGAGTCTTCGGGTCCAAGCCTCCTCACATCTTGAGCGCCGACGAGCGCAAGAAGATGGTTGAGAAGAGCGACATGTTCATCGACATCGGTGTGATGAGCAAGGAAGAAGCTATCGAAGTAGGCGTGCGTCCTGGCGATCCTGTTATCCCTATTTGTCCCTTTACCGTAATGGCGAACGAAAAGATGCTTCTGGCGAAGGCGTGGGACAATCGTTTTGGCTGTGCGGTAGCAGTTCAGACCATTCAGCAGATCGGCGATGATCACCCGAATGTGCTTTACGCGGGCGCGACTGTGCAGGAGGAAGTAGGTCTGCGAGGGGCGGCTACCCTGGGTCACAAGGTCGGCGCGGATGTAGCTATCTCGATTGACGTAGGTATAGCCGGTGACACGCCAGGAGTGAAAGCGCACGAGGCGCAGGGCAAGCTCGGCAAGGGGCCGGTTATTCTCATCTTTGATGGGTCGCTGATCCCAAATCTGAAGCTGCGTAATTTGTTCGTTGAAGTTGCCGAGAAGGAAGGCATCCCCTACCAGTTCGACAGCGTGGCGGCGGGCGGAACAGATGGCGGGCGATTCCAGCTTGCCAACGACGGCGTGCCGAGCATCAACCTGGGAATACCATCACGCTATATCCATTCCGCCGCATCTATGGTCAACCTGGACGATTATAATAACGCCGTGCGTCTGATGGTTGGAGTTGTCAAGCGGCTTGATAGCGAGACTGTGGCGGGGCTGAAGCAGTAAATGTTCGGACTTCACCCAGGAGATATTTGTAGCGATATATTGGACATCATTATGAACAAGGAGGTTCAACGATGAAGTTGAGACTCTCGGAGAGAATGTACCGGCTCGGTACAGAGACTGCCTTCGAGGTTGCTGCCAGGGCGAGGGCACTGGAAGCCGAGGGCAAGCCTATTATCCACCTAGAGATAGGCGAGCCTGACTTCGACACCCCAACCCATGTGCGTGCCGCCGCTGCGGAGGCGTTGGAGCAGGGTTATACCCACTACACCGGCGCGACGGGCATACCGGAGTTACGGGAGGCTATCGCCAAGTACGCTGGCGACCTGAGGGGGATGAGCTTTGACCCTGCGAATGTGGTAGTCACGCCCGGTGCCAAGCCGATCATGTTCTATACCATGATGGCGCTCCTTGAGCCGGGGGACGAGGTTATTTATCCCAACCCTGGCTTCCCGATCTATGAGTCGATGATAAACTTCCTGGGTGGGACAGCCGTGCCGTTGCAGTTGAGCGAGCAACGCGACTTTCGCATCAACCTGAACGAGCTAAGGTCGAAGTTCTCGTCCAAGACGAGGCTGATCATCCTCAATTCGCCGCATAATCCGACCGGCGGCGTTCTCACGCGTGATGACCTCAAGGCGATAGCCGATCTTGCCGTCGAGCATGATGCAATGGTGCTGGCGGACGAAATCTACGCCGAGATCATATACGAAGGGAAGCACCACACTATCCTTGAGTTTCCAGGCATGATGGAGCGCACTATACTGCTCGATGGCTTCTCTAAGACGTTTGCCATGACCGGATGGCGTCTCGGCTACGGTATATTCCCTGGCGAGTTGATTCCGCATATCAGCCGCCTGATAATCAATAGTGTATCGTGCACTTCCGCTTTCAGCCAGAGGGCGGCCATTGCCGCGCTCACAGGCCCGCGTGACGAAATCAACGCGATGCTTACGGCTTTTGAGAGCAGGCGCGACCTTGTATATGATGGGCTGAATAAGATACCCGGACTGCGCTGTAACTGCCCGGCGGGTGCCTTTTACGCCTTCCCTAACATAACTGACACCGGCCTCGACTCGCGTGCCTATGCCGATTACCTGCTACGCGAGGCGGACGTGGCCGTTCTCCCCGGCACCTCGTTTGGGGAGTTTGGCGAGGGTTATGTCCGTATCTCGTTTGCCAACTCGGAAGCGAACTTGCGCAAGGCGATGGAGCGCATAGAGGCAGCGAACCTGAAGCTACCTGCCGTAGCCGCCGAGATTGGGGCCGCGAAATAGGGGCCTTGTTCCAAAAAGAGAGTGCCAGTCTGGCACTCTCTTTTGATTCCGTGCCGTCCAGCTTTTCCGAGTACGATCTCCAGGGTGATTGTATCTCGAATTGTGTTCCAGACAGAAACGAACCAAGCCAGTATTGTCATTCTGAACGAAGTGAAGAATCAGCCCCTTTAGCACTCACTCCCCCGTAGTGATTCTGAACGAAGTGAAGAATGACAAAGGATACTGAGTTCGCCCGCCTGTTAGGTCTGTATTTGTGCTACCATATCCAGCTATACTCAGCAGTATACTTGTCCTTCGCTCGTTGCCCGGCGAGTGTGTCTCTGCTACAATCGACGCATGTCTGACATACGGCGGGGGGCTGTCTCACCTTCGGAAGGATCGGCGGGCAAGGGACGAGGGCTACTTGTTGCTCTGGCCGTGCTCTGCGCGCTCGCCGTCGCGGTCGCTTCCTTACGTCACACCGGCTCCCTGGCTTTCCCCATAGATGATGGCTACATATACAGCAATTACGTGCTGGCGGCTTCGCATGGGGAGCCGTTTACTTACAATAGCGGGGAGTTGAGCGGCGGGATCACTGGAATAGGCTGGTATCTTCTAAGTCTTGTTGCCTATACTCTATTAGCGCCTCTCCATGCCTTCCTCGGGTCGATTGGGCCTCCTCTTTTCGCGCAAGATATAGAGACTTCGCGCCAGGCGGGGCATTTGTACCTCGCATCATATCTGGTTGGCGCAGCTTGTCTGGCCGCAACTGCCCTCGGCGTGCGGCGATTGGCTGAGCTAACTTTGCCACCGGACAGTGGAAGAATGCTAACACGAGAGGTCTTTTGCTGGCTCCTGGGTGCGGTAGCGGCGGCTGACCTGGGTCTGGTATGGGGCGCGATGTCGGGGTTGGAAAGCACCTTCGCCTCGGCTGTTGTGGCCTGGTCTGTTGCCACCCTGATTGCTGAAGTACGGGTGGGCAGGCTGAAGTGGAGCTTACTTCTGGCCGCGTTGCTGCCGTGGGCGCGCCCCGATTTGCTGGCTATTGGGGCGGCCTGCGTGGTATGGCTACTGGCGAGGATGTTCCTACCTGCTCATGGACCAGCGGAGAAGACGCGGGATGCTATTATGCAGGTTGTGACCTACATCACCGCGCTCGCGGGTGGATTGGGAGCAATGTGTCTGGTCTATTACCTCGGATGGGGCAACCCGTTGCCAAGCTCATTCTATGCTAAGGTCGGTGGTTTACGCCTCGGTGACAGGTTTTTCTCAGCCTTGCGTGAACTATTGATCGCGGGGCGGTACTTGCCATTTGTTACTGCGACCGTTGCCCTGTTGGGCGCTCTGGTGCCGTGGCTGCCTCGTCGTGGAAAGCTCGACAACGATTCGTATGAAGAGGTTGCCATTATCGAACACCGCTTTGCCTCGCTGCTGCTTATATTAGGTTCGGCCTTCTATGTTATAGCTATCATGCTGTCACTGCCCTGGTTCGGTCAGGAAGACCGCTATCTCTTGCCTATACATCCCCTCTTGATTGTGTTGTGTGGGCTGCTTGTGTGGTATCTGGTTCGCCTTTTGCCTGTTGAAAAGCTGTTATCCTTACGGTTCGTTCGTCCGGCAGGCGTAGCTGTTGTGATGCTGCTTCTTGCTTTGGCTAGCTATCTCTGGGCGACGCGTGTCTATGCTGTGGAGGTGCGAAATATAAGCGACGCGCACATTGCGCCCGCGAAGTGGATCGCTGAAAATACCCCGCCGTTGAGCGTCATCGCAGCGGAGCCTATCGGCGCCGTCAGGCTCTTCTCCGGTAGGCGGACAGTCGATCTTGTTGGCTTGACCACGCCTGCTACCCTGGGAACATACCGAGACTGGCCGAGGGCCTGGAAGGCTCTGCACGAGGCGGGCGCAAGCTACCTGCTCTTTTATCCACGCTTGTTCGACGGTGGACAGCCACCCGCATGGGCCATAGAGGAAGCCCGATTTAGCATTCCTGACAATAGGATTGCTGGCGATGATTTGATCGCCGTGTACAGGCTTGATTGGCTCGCGTATGACGGACCATAACTCTATGTGACTTCTGGCAGAAGAGCCTCAAACGATTGTCCCATTGCGGGAGCACGGTGCGTCGCTTATAGTTGGAACAGAGCGCCCGACAACCCGCGTGAGGTAGTCCCTTGCTCTAAACTACACATCGGGAGTTTCTTCTTTGTCTATTTTGGGTTTCGTGGTTGCCGCCCTTCTTGGTCTGGCTGCCGGGTTCGTTATCAACGTGGTCGCTACGAGGCTGGCATCAAATCGCGCCCTATGGGGCAGTGTGAGATGCATTCGTTCGGACCATCCTTTGAGCTTCCGGCAGTACGTGCCTCTCTTCGGTTTCCTTGCGCAGCGCGGCAGTTGCTCCGTGTGCGGGAAGAAGCTGCCCACGTCTTATCCTCTGACAGAGCTTGCGACGGCTTTTCTCATTGTGGCCGTGTATGCTGTAGATGGTTGGAGCGCTGTGTTTATCTTCCATGCACTTTACGTGGCGGCGCTGATGCTGGTACTGGTGATTGACTGGAAGCATAAGGACATCTATTTCTCGGTGATTGGCGCAGGGTCTGCGTTTGCACTCATCGGTAGCTTTTTCCTGCCTGGTATCGGCCTGACGAGCGCCCTGATTGGCGCTGCGGTAGCCGGAGGGTTCTTCCTGATCGCTTTTCTGCTGGCAAAGCTCCTTTTCCCTCGCATAGAGGAACCGCTCGGGGCCGGTGATGTATTGTTAGCATTGATGATGGGGCTGATGCTGGGGTTTCCGAATGTGGTCGGCGCGTTGTTGGTTGGGCCGCTGGTGGCAGGTGTGGCGGTCGGGCTACTTCTCCTATCCCGCAGGCACAAATTGGGTGACTTTATACCCTACGGCGTGGCCCTCTGCGCGGCGACTATCCTCTTCCTCATCTACCCCGCTCCCTTCGCCGATGCCCTGAAACTGCCGAATCTGATGGTTTTTCTGTCAGGTATCTTCGGTTAGACTTGGGAAGGCGAATGGTGGGGGGTAGATGGGGTTCCTATTTGCTTGTGAAAGTTCAGAGCTGGGGTGGTATAGCCGATGGTTCACCGAGTTCGCTACGCTCATGGCGCAGAGACGCTGAGATTATTGTAGTTGCTCATTGCTCTACTTGATCGCTGATTGCTGGTTACAGTCCCCTTATATAGTCCTCTGCGTCTCTGCGCCTCTGCGGTAAATTAAGTCTGCGCGCTTATATTCTCTCCTCATCTTGACGGCTGTATGTGCCTGTCGTATACTCGCCATAAGCGTGGCAAATAAACCTCTTCTACTTCGTCCACGCTGGTAGCAGGGTAGGTATACGTTTATGGCTCAGCTTTGTGCTCAGTGCGGAACACCCATTAAGGAAGGACACCGCTTTTGCTCCAATTGTGGGGCTGCTGTCGTTGACTCGGGTCCGCCAGAGGTATCGATTACTCCAATTGAACCAACAGAGCGCGAAGGTGCTTATGAGGAGAGGGTCGTGGCTCCTCCGACGCTGTACGGACCGCAGACGCCCCCTCCGCCGCCTCCACCCAGAGATGCCGCCCCTTCACGCGCCGCCACGATGCGCCCTGATCCCAGGGAAGGAGGCATGTATGTGCCTTACGGGACCGAGGCACAAACTCATATCGAGAAGACAAGTAGTTCGCGTTCGCGTGCCATACCGGTGATAATCATTTCGGCAATATTATTGGTTGGTCTTGCAGCTTTTTTGTTGTTTGGCCAGAAGGAAGAAGACCGAGTAAAACAAGTTGTTTATACCAGCAATGAAGAACAGATAAAGGCATGGCGCGATCTCGATGTAGAGGTGCTTAGAGGTACCAGGACAGGTGCTGTGCTCGCGGAGAACATAGCTTATGTGGAGGACCTCAAGAAGAATCTGTATGCCGTGCCTGTTCTGGGAAATCTCGATATAAAGGAAGTCAAGATAGACGGCGATACTGCGACTGTAAGCACTGTTGAAACGTGGTCAGTCACCTTTTATAATCGTCAAGACAATACGGTGCTGGAGACTAAGCCGCCACAGACACTCGACGAAACCTATCACATGGTTAAGCAAAATGGTAAATGGCTGGTAGAGCGACTTGAATTCGACGAAAACCCATAATTCTGAGGCAACCTCCTCCGCATCTGCAAAACAAGAAAGGGACACCTGACCGAGTGTCCCTTTCTTGTTTCTTCCAAGTTATACGAATACTATTCGCTCTGTTCTATGGGGACCTGAACGGATTTAGGTGCTGACGCGCGGCGCATTTGCAGGCCTATGGCAAGTAATAGCGCCGCGCAAATTGCCAGCCATGTGCTTGCACCTGATGGCCCACCGCCGGTAGCGGGCGCGCTGGATGGTGGTGAGGCGACCGGCAGTTGAGATGGTGTGGGGCCGTCGCTTGATTTCACGGTAACGGACGGGCTATTGTCAGTACCGGATGGGGCTACGGGTGCAGGCTGAGGGGTTGGCTTTGCATCACCCGAATTGTCCGAGCTTGACCTAGCGTCGACGCTTGCGCCAGCGGATGTCTCATCCTTCGTCGGAACGGGCGTCGAAGTCGGCTTGGGTGTAAAGGTGGGATTAGCAAGGGTCGTCTTTATAGGGACAGCGCCTGTCTCTTGCGCTGGAGGCAGAGTCGCCCTGGGTGTGCCTGCGTCACCTGTGGCTACAGGGGGAGGAAGTTCGTCGGCAGGTTCTGTGCCTACGGGTGATGGGATAGGTGCGTCGTTCCTGGCGGTTGGCTGCGCTTTCGGCAATTCAGGAGGTGGCCCGGACGCTATGGACAATGGCGAGGTCACGCCATCCATCACGGGTGTCTGCGCGGGAGCGGCGGGAATGTTGCCTGTTGCATTCTCTTTCGTTACCCCTTCGACAGGTTTGTCGGCGAGAGGCTGTGGCTTGCTCCTAACATTACCTCCGGTCTCTGATGTTGCTATAGCTGGAGAAGTAGGACTTGGTTCGTCCTGTGCCTGCTCTGGAGTAGCGGCTATTTCGGTGGCGGCAGGTGGTAGGTTTGACCCTTCAACCGCCGTGGGAGATGGACGTACAGCCTTGTAGGAAGGTGTTGACTCCGCAACCGGGGTTGAGCCGTTCTTGTAAGAGGGCGTGGCCGTTTCCTCTGCGCGTGGCGGGTCTGTAAGCAATGCAGTTTCGCTCGGAGTCGCCTGGCCTGGTGGCTCTACTTCGGTTTGGTCGGGTGCTGTCGCCCACACCAGGACGTTATCCGACGGCCCCGTGAACAGGGCGCCGTATGGGAGATATACGAGCAAGTCCTGGTTGCCTGTGTTACGGACTGTGAGCTTGCCACGCCCTACCGCGGGCGAAGAAGCCAGCGGGGTCAGGCTTAGCTCCTGGACCAGGAGTTGCTCGCCAACCAGCGGCAGCATGGACCGGCCTTCAGGTCGCCAACTGGGCGAACCCTGGCTCGATGCGGCGGCAGTTGCGATGCGCTCGGCGATTGCGTGGTCCGGCGTGCGCCAGACACCATCCTGCGCGTACCAGACAGCGAGGGCTACCTGGTCGGGCGCACTCTCGGTGTAGCCCCAATCTATCGCATAGAAGAGTGTGGTCCTGATTCGGTCGGGTGCGAGCGGCGTGGTTGCGAGAGTAAGTCCCTCGCTGGTAATGCTCGATCCGGGTTGGAGAGCAAGGCCGCGGACATCGAGAGTTGCCGTGCTTCCTGCCTGCAACAAGATCGAATGGCTCTGCACACTTCGAAGTGGCGCGGCACTGGCAGAGGGAGGGGTAAAGATACCCTCGAGGCTTCCTGACATACATAATAGTAAGAGGAACGCTAGACGAAGCAAAATGCGAACAGGCCTGGAGTAGTGCAAGTAAGACCACCTTTCAATAAAGTGTGCGCCAGGATGCAAGTATACAAGCCTCCGGCTCGATTTGCAAAGAGGTAGGACATATACCTTCAGGGGAAACGCATCTAAACAGAGGGTCATTAGCACGAAACTAGCCTGCCAGGGAACTCACTCTCCCCATTGTCATTCTGAAAGAAGTGAAGAATCCGTCTCTTAACAACATAACATACTCTCCCTAACGTATTCTTCACTTCGTACAGAATGACACTACTGTCTTGGTTCATTTCTACTGTAGATCAGCCCTCTGTTTAGATGCGTTTGCCCTGCCATGACGCTCAGTTTGCTTGACTTTTGTCGCCTGGTACACTATTCTGCTCCTTATGGACCCTAGCTTTTTAGAGACGACCGTTGCGCCTGAAGTACCTGTCCAGACGACACCCAAAAGCGAGCTTGAAGCACGGTCCGTCCGTCTTCAGACCTTGCTGCGGGCAGAGGGGATCGACGGTGTCCTGGCGACTCAGAACGCCGACGTATTCTACCTGGGTGGTGTAGTGCAGCAGGCCCAGGTTTACCTCCCCTCGGACGGTCCGCCCGTGCTGATGGTGCGCAAGCATCTGGGTCGCTCGCGGATGGTGTCGCAGCTTCCGGCGGGGTCTGTGGTTGGGGTGCGGTCATTGAAAGAGCTGCCCGGCATAATCCAGGCTGCGGGCGGGAACCCCAGGCGCATCGGCTTTGAGTTTGACACCTTGCCTGTCGGGGTCTTCCGGTCCTATGAGAAGGCTCTTGCTCCCCTGGGTGCTGAACTTGTGGACGCTAGCAGCTTATTCCGAAGGGTCCGCGCCTTCAAGAGCGAATATGAGATTGAACAGATCAAGCGTGCGGCCGATATAGCGGAAGTTGGCGTGCGGGCAGCGGCTGAGCGGCTTCGAGAGGGTGTAACCGAGGTGGAACTTGCTGCTCACGTGGAAGCGGCAACACGCACCGCGGGTCATAGCGGGGCGGTGCGGATACGTGCTTACGGCCAGGAGATGCACATGGGACATCTCCTGGCGGGGACTTCCGGTTCTCTTGCTTCGTTTATGAACTCTCCAACAGGCGGTTATGGGCCGGGTCCGTGGGCGCCCTATGGCGCAGGCCCGCGCCCAATCGAGCGCGGAGAGCCGGTACTGCTTGATTACTCGGGCGAGTGGGGCGGTTACATCGCCGACCAGACACGTATGCTCTCGATTGGCCCCCTTTCTCGGTTCTGGTTGGACGCGTATGGGGCGATGCGCGAAGTGCTGCATTACCTGGAGCGCGAAATCAGGCCGGGCATCACGAGCGGCGATGTGTACGAAATGGCTCTACGTTGCGCCGAATCGCTGGGGTACGGTGACAACTTCATGGGGCCACCAGAGGAAGAGTCGCCGGGGCAAAAGGTACACTTTGTGGGCCACGGCGTCGGTCTGGAGCTTGACGAATGGCCGCCTCTACAGCGCGGCACGTCGGCGGTGCTGGAGGTAGGGATGGTGCTCGCAATCGAGCCGAAGCTCATCTTTGCAGGGCGCGGGGCAATCGGCATCGAAGACACATTTCTCTTGACCACTGACGGGCTGACCGCGCTTACCCATTCCTCCAGAGATATAACCTCGGTCTAGCCGAGCAATATGACTGCACCTCAAGGCGCTCAGGGTGGGAGGCCTCCCAGGTCAAGTAGGGGTGGCGCGTCAGCGCCCCAATGGGCGACACGCATTCGCGGGTTTCCTGCATTCTCTACATGGATAGGAGTTCTGTCCCGGTTCGGTGATTTTGTGCAGCTACCTGTGCTGCTTTTACTGCTTGCGGGCGCGGTCGGTTCAGCACTCTGGCTGAGTGCGGGTGTGGAGATGCGCAGCTTTGAGCAGCAGAGGGAAAGCGGTAGCACAGGCGCGCTCTCTGCCTCTCAGATTGCGCAGAGCTTTCGCAGCCCACGCGCCAACCTGAGTCGTGTTGAGCTACTGCTGAGAAGCTACGCGGGACTACCCGAAGACGGCACGGTTCGTCTGCTCGAAGGCGCAGGCCTGACAGGAAGGCCATTATATGAAGCGCCTCTGAGTAAGGGCCGCTTCAATAACCCATTCTTATCTTTTGATTTCCCCGCCCTTTCTGCTTCCGAAGGGTCTACTTACACACTGGCGCTGGAGACGCCCGGCAGGCCACTTAGCAGCGCGATGGGCGTTGCTTACAGTAATTACGATGCCCTCACTTCCGGCCAGTTCTATACCGATGGCGAACCGGCAGAGGGCGAGTTGGTTTTTTCGACGTATTACAGATACGGTTTCGGCACACTTCTCAGCGACATGGAGGGGGCAGTTACGGAGCGGGGTCCCCTGCTTATCTCGTGGATCCTTCTGTTGCTCTTGCCGGGCCTGGCGCTCCTGATCTGGCTGCCAAATAGCTTCAGCGGACAACAGCGTTTCCTTGCGGCTCCTGGGCTATCGGCTCTGGTCTTGCCTGTCTTCTATCTGTTGTTGCACGCTACGGGAATCAGGATGACAGGGTTGCTGCTCTGGCTTTTCCTGCTGTTATGTGCCGTAGCTATCATAGGAAGGTTTTTACGAACGGGCAGACCGGCAAGGCCTGGGCGGGTATCCACGTCTGATGTCGCCTTCTGGTCGGCATTGATTAGCATTTTCGTGTTGACAGTTGCCACACGGCTCTCTTCTTTGCGTGACTTGTACGCGGGGATGAATCTGGATGCATACCATCACACTCTTATCACCGAGATGTTCGTGCGCAGCGGCGGCATCCCGGCCAACTACGAGCCATATGCGCCACTTGCCTCCTTTACTTATCATTTTGGCTTCCATGCGCTGACTGCTTCGATAGCATGGCTATCTGGCATGGATGGCACGGCACATCTGCTCCAGTTGATGCCCCAGGCGGGGCAGATTGCTTGCGCACTGCCTGTCCTGACTCTCACCCTGTTCACCTGGAAGACGACCGGCAATCGCTGGGCGGGCCTGGCCGCGGGCGCGCTGGCGGGACTTGTAAGTATCTTCCCCGCCTTCTACGTCAACTGGAGCCGTTATACGCAGGGCCTCGGCCTGGCGCTCCTTCCTGTCGCCTGGCTGTTGCTGCTCGAAGCGCTCAATGTACCGCGCAAGGTCGTCTCCGCCAACGATACCCCTAAGACTCACACCGACTGGGAAACCGCCCTGCGCCACTCCGGTCCGTTTATGCTAGCAGTACTGGGAGGAGCGGGCCTTGCGCTGACACACTACCGAATAACGATGATTTATGCGGGTTTTGTAGCTTTCTATATTGCAGCCAGAATCTTCCAGGCAATCCGGGTGCGCTCCTCCTTCTCCGAAATAGGGATGCCTTTGCTCCGGGCCGGGTTGGTGGCTATCCTGACGCTTGCCACCCTCTTGCCCTGGCTCCTAAATTTGCGTGAGAACTTTACCACGCGCTTCGTAGGCAAGGATTCGCCTGAGCGAGCGATTTACTACTCTCTCCAGACTACACTCGGCGGCACGGACCTGCTACTACACCCCTCGATGCCGATACTTGTAGTCCTTTCGGCGATAGGGATCATCTGGATAATTCGGCGGCGGTCGTTGATATTGCTGCTCCCCGCGGTCGTTTGGCTCGTGCTTGGCATATGGTCGAACCCATATCTTCTGCCCTTTAGATTGCCCTATGCCGGTTACCTCGATGTCACAACGGTGGTCACAGGTATCTGGCTTCCTCTTGCGCTGTTGGCGGGCCTTGCCCTGTCGGAGAGCGCTCGTTGGGTAATCTCACTAGGCGACAGCTATGATACGATACGGAAGCGGGTGTGGCGTGTTGTGGTGCCTCTGTTGCTTGGCATTGCGATTTTGGCGGGTGGGGCGGCGTCGAGTCTCTCGCTGGCGACTCGCCTCGACAATAAGCCTTACATAGCGCGAGGAGATGCGGAAGCATTGTTCTGGATGCGCGACAATCTGCCGCGTGACGCGTATGTGCTTGCCAACCCTTTCGCTTTCAGTTGGGATCCGCCCCCACAGTCGGTACATGGCTCGGATGCCGGACTATGGGTGCCACTTGTTGCAGGCGTAAGGGCATCAGTTCCGCCGATTCCCGCGTACAACGAGCGCCCGGCGATTCCAGGTTATATAGACGGCCTGCGTGCGCTGGTTGGCGCTGAGCCTTTTTCAGGGCAGGAGGCAGACTGGGAAGCTCTGAAGTCGGCAGGCATCACCCACATCTATGTTGGCTCGCGGGGTGGTGCGCTCGACGTGCAGTCCCTCCTCACGAGCGATCACTCCCGCCTTCTATATCATTCAGATGGGGCTTGGATATTCGAGATACGCTGATCGTCCAATGAGCCTCTTAGAGATGATTTCAAAACCATCAAGGCATCTTACTGATTATTCGCTCCATCTCTTCTGACGAATAAGCCCTCGATGTTTGGCTCTTAACGTTTCCCGCAGCCGCAAGAGAAAGGAAGAAGGCATTGGCACTCTCGTCGTCCGGCCACTCATAAATAGCTATCAAATCGTATTTGCCCTGAGTATAGAGGACGTTCACTATATGCCCGCCCGCTTTTTCTACAGCCTGTTCGGCTTGTCTTACCCTCTTCACACTTTCCTTAACGTTCTTGACACCCTGTTCGGTCCACTTAAGTAGCGATACATACGTTGGCATCTTAGACCTCCTGGTTAGCTCCTTAAACGTTACAATTCAGCCCCCAATTGCGAAGGGAGCACCGAGCACCGAGCACGGATGCATCCATAACCCTGAGCACCTCAGCACCGTATACTACATCAGTGAGCCGACTTTGTACAGTTCACATGGCACACCCCGCACACTCCACGTGCTAACTCATCGAGGCTTTGAAACCAGTTCGTACTGTCTACTTTGTGGGTTGCTCTCGATACCCCTGCTGGCACAGTTCTTGCGAGCTAACTGCGTGATACGCATGGAGCAGGCAGGCAAGAGCCTGGCGGCTATGGTAGATGGAGGTACTGAATTGGCAAGATTTCAAGGAGACGCGCACGCGGGATCAGACCGGGCAGCGGCGACAGTTCTATTCCTGGCGCTCCTTATAGCGCTTCTTATGCTGGCCTGGTGGTCAGCCGATAACGCCGGTTTCAATGCTTTCTGGAGCAATCTACTACCAGACGTGCGGTCGACAAGATAATCGGGTTGGCCCTGTCCGCGCCCAGATAAGTCAGCGGCCTGAGGCTGAGGAGATGACGATAAATGGATAAAAAGGCGAGCGAAATTATTGGCCTGCCTATTGTTACTTTCAACAGAGGCACCAAGATATATGACGTTGAGGACCTTATTATGGACCCTGAGCGCCGCCAGGTGCTGGCGCTTGTGGTAGAGGAAAGGTCCGCGTTCCATTCAGCTAAGGCCGTGCCGTTCGGACGCATCAATACTATTGGCCCACATGCTGTCATCGTGCCGGATGGCAAGTCGGTGATAGACGTGAATCGCGATCCGGTACTCAAAGGACTGTATAACGACCAGGTGATTCGCGGCCTTCGTGTGCTGAGTGAAGATGGCCGCAAACTCGGTCAGGTACACGACATGGTGCTTGATGATAAGACCGGCGAGATACGTGGTTATCATGTGTCGGTAGGTGGGCGAGTCCTCAACGTAACACAGGGTACACGCTGGCTTCCGATGGATCGGGTAATCAGCATCGGGCAGCGCATCGTCTATGTACCAACCGACCTGGCCGATGAGTTCGAGCAGCAGCTTGGTGGAATCAGTGGAATGCTAGAAGGGGCAGGCGAAAAGGCCCGCACCGCTGGCGCAAAACTTAATGAGCAGCTTGTACAGGCCGGCGACAAGGTACGCGAGACATTGCCCCAGCGTGCCGGATCGATAGCCCTGGGAAGGCAGGCACACGAGAGTGTCAGTGACGCCCAGGGTAACGTGATAGTCATGAAGGGCGATACGGTCAATGAGGAACATATGGAGCGAGCCAAGCAGACCGGTAGGCTTCCCCAGCTTCTGCTCGCTACAGGCAAAGGACCAACGCAGCAGAACCTCGGTGAGCTTGGCACCCAGGCAAGTCAGAGCTTTGAGGACATCAAGAAAGAGGCGCGGCAGCTATGGGGCCAGCTAACGGGCAACTATGAGCGCACCGTCAATCAGACTGATGACAAGATGTTGCAGCGGCGCGTAAAGAATGCCCTGGGCAGGCCCGTGACTCGCGTCATACTCGACCAGGAGGATAATATTATCCTCAACACCGGTGAGATTATAACTAACCGCGCCGTGCAGCTTGCTAAGGAAGCAGATGTTCTGGACATACTCGTAGACTCGGTGTATACAGAGCGACCCAAGCTGGGTCTGGACGACCTGAAGGTTAACCGCCCCGGTCAGGCTGCACCCGATAAGCTCCCAGATAAGCAGGCCGACAACGCGAGCGCGAACATGGCCGGACGACGCGGCAAGGGTAAATAGATTGGCTGAGCGACATCAGAATATTCCACACGAACAAGCGGCACTATGCCGCCAATGTCTACACGAGAAAATAGAGGGAGGGAAATCGCATTGAATACCAGACTTATGCTTGGAATAGCGCTCCTGGTGGCGGGGATTTTAATCCTGGTCGTACCAGCCTTTTTGCAAATCATTGTTGGCGTGGGACTCATCATAGCCGGCCTGTGGCTAGCGTTGCAAAACGCGCAAGGCTCAACTAATATCTAAAGTAGGCTGATGGGTGGCGGAGCTTGTCCAGTTCTCAGCCGATGGTTTAATCTGGAACACAGGCAGGATGATCTGCCTGTGTTTTTCGTGCCTGTTATCTGACACAGGGCGAGAGCATCTAAATTGAGCAGAGATCTACAGTAGAAACGAACCCAGCTAGTTTTGTCATTCTGAACGTAGTGAAGAATCCGTTCCTTTAGCACAGACTTCTACGCACGGATTCTTCACTACGTTCAGAATGACAAGGTAGAGGGGCTTCTTAACTCCATACTTTGTCCCTTGGTTTAGATGCAATCGCCCTGTATCTGACACCGTTTGCCCCCGTCCTTCGTTATTCTTTTTGGTATACTTACAAATATATGAGGTCCAGGCGCTCGACGGAAGTCACTTCTAGCTCTGGCGCGTTTCGTTGTTTACTATTTCCGTAAAGGGGTTTTCATGCTGAAAGTAAAGAGCCAGGGGTCTATGGCTGCCCTCGCATTGCTGCTTGCATTTTCGCTATTCTCACCTGCTTCCGGGTTAGCCGCACAGCCGCGCGCTCATGGCGCCATCTCTAACCACTTGTCGGTTTCACCGTCGCAATCGCTCCCTTTACAAGATAATAGACCCTACGAGCCAGGCGAACTCATTGTAAGACTCGCCCCAGGCCATAATATTCGTTCTTTCGGCGGCACTCTTATCTCGAACTCTTCCTCTTTCACAGAGTTGCTGTCATGCTTCGACCTCCGGAGCGCATCGGCTGTACTGCCCGGCGTATATAAGCTACAGGTCGCCGCACGCTCTGGACTTGACGTGGAAGCAGCGGCGAAGGCTCTCGAAGCCAGTGGCGCTGTTGCTTATGCCGAGCCGAACTATCATATACACGCCACGGTCGCGCCGAACGACGAGCAGTATATAGCGGGTCAGCAGTGGGGCATATCTCAAATCAAGGCTGAACAGGCATGGGATGTAACTACCGGGGCGACCAACATTGTGATCGCTATACTCGATACAGGCACGGCGACTGACCACCCAGACCTTGCCGATAAAATCGTTCAGGGGTACGACTTCGTCAATAA